>CAIZLM010000214.1 GCA_903933805.1 uncultured Bacteroidota bacterium
CACACAGCGCTCTGTGGCCTTAACGGGCATTGCAGGCTACACAAATTTGGAGTGTTACCTCAATCAATTGTCTGACCAACTGGTGCATGGCAATTGTGGTGCCGTTGCTACCCTGGAGCCATCGGCGGGTTATCCAGCAGTATCGGTGTATTTCGATGGCGCTACCCACAGTTTGCAGGTATCTATTGTAGGAGGTTTTGGGCCTACGGGGCCTTGGCACGTTTCGGTGCACAACACCACCGGGGTGCTGTTGTGCAAGGCCGTATTGCAAACGCCGGAAGGCATTGTGCCCATTCCTACTTGTCCTGCAGGGGTATATTTCGTGACGCTTTCCCAAGGCAACATCGTGGAAACGAAGCGGGTATATATCCCCTAAAGCACATGTAATGGATTACATGTACTTAAAATAAAGCGCGATAAGAACAGGAGACGATCGGCGTTATTTCCGGCGAATACGTTTCAAGCCAATTTCTTTAACCGGTTGCAGCACCAGTGGCGCTTCTTCCAGGTCCACCGAATCTGAGTCGAGTCCAAACCAGTTTTTTGGGGAAGAAACCCATTTTTTTACCGATAAATAGACCGACAAGATGACCTGTTCGCGCCAGGGCAGTTCGTTTTCGTTTGATAAAAACTCTTGGATGATGACAAATCGAAAGTCGCCGGTGGGGTATTTGCTGCTTTGGGTGTGGTAGCGTGAATACACGGTTAGTTCTTCATTTTCGACGAGGTCTTCCACCACTTTTTTCATGAACACGTTCATGCGTTGCTGCACACGGAATCCGAGTTTGAAATTGACCTTGTACACATCGTCGCTGGCGATGGTATTCACATCATATTCCATTGTAAAGGGTTCGTCGGTGGTTTCGATGTGGACAAACCAATAGACGTCGGCGCGTTTGGGTTGTGTTTGGAGGATGGAGTAGAGTACTTTTTCCTCGATCTTGTTGTGGTGTTTGGCGCTGCTGAGGAACACGAGGTTGGTGGCATATTTGGGCAAACTTTCGTCGTTGCTCAACACGATGAGTTGGTCGAGATAGTCCCGGATGGGCAATTCATCTGAATAGCTTTGTCGGATGCGTTTGGCATTTACCCACAAGAGCATGATGCCGAACAGCAAACCGGCCATACCCACGGTGACATAGCCCCCTTCCAAAAATTTGGCTGCATTGGCGACGAAGAAAATTCCTTCTAACACCACATAAAACATCAACATAGACCAAATAATGAGCGAGTTGACGCGTTTTACCACCAACCAGTTGGCCAACAAAATGGTGGTACACAGCATGGCCAGCACGATGGCAAGACCATAAGCCGCTTCCATTGCAGTACTGTTTTTGAAAATTAACACAACGCCAATACAGCCGAGCCAGAGGAATGTATTTACGGCAGGAATGTAAATTTGCCCCTTCAAATTGGTGGGGAATTTGACGGTTAATTTGGGCAATAAACCCAGTCGTACAGCTTCTGACACCAAGGTAAACGACCCGGAAATAAGGGCCTGACTGGCGATGATGGCGGCCATGGTGGCAATGATGACGCCAGGCCACAGGAACCAGTGGGGCATCATTCCGTAAAAAGGATTTTCATCCAGTGTGGTGCCCTCGTGGTGCAACAGCCAAGCGGCTTGTCCCAGATAATTCAGCACCAGACAAATTTTTACAAAAATCCAACTTGCTTGAATGTTTTGTCGGCCACAGTGGCCCAGGTCTGCGTATAAAGCTTCTGCTCCAGTGGTACAAAGGAAAACAGCCCCAAGGATGAAAATACCTTTTGGGTGGGTCATTAGGGTATGTATCCCATAATGCGGGCTCAGGGCAGCAAACACCTCAACGTCGTGGCTGATGTTCAACAGGCCCAAAATGGCCAATACTGAAAACCAAATGAACATGAAGGGGCCAAAACTCTTTCCAACGGCGGCAGTTCCAAACCGTTGAATAAAAAACAACATGGAAATAATGATGATCGAAACCAATACGGTTGGGAATCCATGTATTTTCGACTCCAGTCCTTCCACTGCTGAGCAAACCGAGATTGGTGGGGTAATCATGCCGTCAGACAGCATGGCGGCACCGCCAAGGATGGCGGGCAAAAGCAGCCAGCGTCTGCGGCGGCGTACGAGTGTGTACAGGGAAAAAATACCGCCCTCTCCCCGGTTGTCGGCTCGCAGCGTCAGCAAGACATATTTAAGGGTTGTTTGCAGCGTTAAGGTCCAGAAAACGAGGGAAACACCCCCGAGAATGGTTTCACGGTCTATGAGGTTTCCTTCCCCCACAATTGCTTTCATTACATACAATGGTGAAGTGCCGATGTCACCAAAGATGATGCCGAGGGTGATCAGTAAACCTGCTCTGGTAAGGGGGTGTTGTCCGTTTTGGATGTTCATTTGAACTTTTTGTGGTTCGTAGCCTGCGCAAATATCAGACTTTGAATTATAAATGAACAGAAATTAATTTCATCGGGTAGCGTAGTTTTGCGCGGCATATTCTCTAACGGCAGTTATTTTGATGATCGTTTCGGGGTATTTCATACTTAACACACATAAAATGAACACCATCGCACACATTTTTCTCCAGGCACCCACCGGCAGTAGCCTTATTGGAATGATTTTTCCCTTTCTGATCATCATCGTTTTTTACTTTTTCTTCATTCGTCCGCAGGTGAAAAAGCAAAAAGATGTACAAAAGTTCCAGGAAAACCTCAAGGAAGGCATGGAGGTCGTTACCAATGCCGGCATCATTGGGCGTATCACGAAGGTTGATGGCCCCATTGTACGCCTCATGGTCGATGAAAAAACCTTTATCCGGGTTGTTAAATCTTCTATTCAGGGTGAATTCAACGCTTAAAGCGTTCGCTGATTTCAACACTGAGGCGAAGGCGCTTTAACGTTTTTTGAAGTAACTGGTTGGGTGGCACGCTGTCTGGCCAAAAAAGGCCCATTTTCCGCCATACTTCGCAGATTTTTTTGATCATAGCGCTGCTATGGCCTGCAAAAATCCGCTTCGTCTGGCAAAAAATGGCCACTTTTTTGTCTCAGAC
>CAIZLM010000215.1 GCA_903933805.1 uncultured Bacteroidota bacterium
AGCTGGACACGCGAGCCACAGTACAAAAAAGCCTGTCTGGTAAAAAATACGACCATCAATCGATTTTAACATACTTTAAAATCGGTTTTTGGGATGGCCTCTCCCCTGAAGTAGGGGGGGGGCTTTTTTTATTGGTTGATCGTAACTGGGCAGGATGCACGCTGTCTGGCCCAAAAAGGCCCATTTTCCGCCATACTTCGCATATTTTTTTGACTGTAGCGCGCTGCTACAGCCTACAAAAATCTGCTTCGTCTGACAAAAAATGGCCACTTTTTTGTCTCAGACGCGACCCACTACCCAGTTACTACTATTAATATTAAGGAGTGGGCGGTGTATCTTGTAATTCTTCCCAATACTCTACAGCTCGCCGTGTGTGAGGGATACAGATAGATCCCCCAACCATATTTGCCACAGCAAACACTTCGAAAATTTGTTCTGTTGTAATCCCGAGTTCGTAGGCTTTTCCGAGGTGGTATTTGATGCAGTCGTCGCAGCGTAGTACCATAGAGGCGACCAATCCAAGTAGCTCTTTGGTGGTAACATCAAGTGCGCCTTCTTGATAAGTTTGGTTGTCGAGGCTCCAAAAACGTTTGATAACTTTGTTGTCTTGGGCGAGAATGCGCTCATTCATTCGGGCGCGATAGTCATTGAATTCTGTTACTTGTGACATTTAATATCCATTAAATCGAGTGAGAAAAACGGCTTTAGGTGCAAAGTACAGGCACCTGAGCTTGAAAAAAAAGCAAAAATATGCGGATTGTTATTCAGCGTGTATCGCACGCGTCAGTTGCGGTAGAAGGGCGTGAGGTTTCAAGAATACAATTGGGGCTTCTAATCCTCTTGGGCATTGAATCTGAAGATTCGGACGAAGATATTGAGTGGCTTTGCAAAAAAGTATCCGCTATGAGGATTTTTTCTGATGCCGCTGGATTGATGAATCTATCGGTACAAGAGGTAGGTGGAGCGATATTGGTTGTAAGTCAATTTACCTTACATGGAAGCACAAAAAAGGGCAATAGGCCATCTTTTATCCGTGCGGCCAGGCCCGAAGCAGCGATTCCGTTGTACGAGCGATTTGTACAAAAATTGGCGCAGGAATCCGGTAGGCCTGTGTGCACGGGTGTTTTTGGTGCTGACATGAAAGTTGAACTGATCAACGATGGTCCTGTAACTATTTTGATGGATTCAAAAAACAGGGAGTAGGGTGTGTGTACGATGGGTGATTGTGGAGAGTAGCTGAGAAAAGCGAAAAAACCACCGCAAGGAAGATCCCAGCGGTGGTTATAATTTTTCGTAACCACTTTCGTAGCTACTGTTTTTCATCGAAACAAAGCAGTATGAATTACTGTTTCACCCAAGTTGCCCCGTCTTTGCCGTCTTTTACAAGAATACCGACCGCCGTCAGGGTATCGCGGATTTTATCGCTGGTAGGCCAGTCTTTTTGGCTTCTTGCCTGACTCCTTATGTCGAGGATAAGACTCATCAGTCCGTCCACGGTACCCTCATCACCGGTTTCGGTAGAATCGCTGTTGAGGCCAAAAATATCCACGATAAACGTGTTAAAAGTCACCTTCATTTTCTCCAGTACCCAGGGTGCCAATGCGTTGGTTTCGAGTTGTTGATTGGCAATTTTGTGTACAAACGATCCGATTTCATTCAGGGCAGCAATGGCTATGGCGGTGTTAAAGTCGTCGTCCATACCCCTAAAAGCCTCTTCAATCAGCTGTAGCACAGCGCGGTCGTGGTCGTTTTCAGCGCCATCATAATCGCTGGCATTTACAGGAAGTGCCTGCAAAATCTTATTGGTTTCCATCAACTTTTTAAACCCTTTTTCAGCGGCCAAGAGCGCGTCGTCGGTGATGTCGAGGGTGCTTCTGTAGTGGGCCATGAGCATAAAAAAGCGCACAACCATAGGAGCATACGCTTTGGAAGTATGTTCGCTGGTACCTGCAAAAAGTTCTGCCGGGGAGATGGTATTCCCGTCAGATTTCGACATTTTTTTATTGTTCAACAGCAGCATATTGGTGTGCATCCATACGCGTGCCGGGGCACAGTTGCAGGCGCCGAAATTTTGAGCTACTTCATTTTCGTGGTGTGGGAATTTTAGGTCATTTCCACCGCCATGGATGTCAAAAGTTTTACCCAAGTACTTGGTACTCATTGCACTACATTCCAAGTGCCAACCGGGAAACCCCGTGGACCATGGGCTGTTCCACACCATGAGATCTTGTGGGCGGGCCTTCATCCAGATGGCAAAATCAGCTGGATGATCTTTGTCTTCCTGGCTTTTCAGTTCGCGTGTTTCGGAATAAAGGTCATCGAGTACACGTCCGCTTACGGAACCGTATTTTCCAGGATTTTCAGCAGCAAATTTTGGCACATTAAAGTAAACAGAACCGTTTCGAACATACGCCAGACCGCGGTCGAGGATTTGCTGAACCATTTCTATTTGTTCGGGTATATGACCCGTGGCGCGTGGTTCTATACTGGGCGGCAATGTATTGAGGATACGCATCATTTCATGAAAGCCCAGGGTATATCGCTGTGCTACTTCCATGGGTTCGAGTTGGGTAAGTTTGGATCCTTTAGACATTCGGTCTTCGCCATCGTCGGTGAGGTGGCCTACGTCCGTGATGTTTCTGACATAGCGAACTTTATATCCGAGCAGCAAAAAATAGCGGTGAATGATGTCAAAACTGACATAAGTACGGCAGTTGCCGAGGTGAGCATCGTTGTACACCGTTGGTCCGCAAACGTACATACCGACGTGGTCGGCGACGATCGGTTCGAATATTTCTTTTTTCCCGGAAAGGGTGTTGTAGATTTTGAGGGCGCGAGTTTCATTCATAATAGCAAAGGTATGCGTTTGAGCTTAAATTTCTTTATCGTCCGGTGACTTCCCGTACTACAACGCTGGCCATGTGTATGCCGAACAAAGCTGGTATATAAGAACTTGTTCCGTAAAAAGATTTTTTGAAACGGGTACCATCCGATAGCATCATGGTAGCGCGATCCACCAGTTCGGATGAAAAAACAACCGTTACCCCACGGCGTACGCCCTTGCGTTTCAGTCCTTTCCGAACTTGCTGGGCAAAGGGGCAGTTGAAGGTTTCGGAAATATCTGCTACGCGCACCAGCGACGGGTCAACGCGTCCACCGGCACCCATACTGCTGATTACCCGAACATCCTGTTGTTTGCAGGCGACAATAATGTACTGTTTGGGCTGAATGGAGTCGATACAGTCGAAAACATAGTCAAATTCCTTGGTAATAAACGTTTTAGCGACTTCAGGGGTTAAAAATTCATTGATTACCTGGAGGTTGAGGTTGGGGTTGATATCGCGGAGCCGTTCTGCCATAACCGTTGTTTTGGGTTTCCCGACGGTGCTGTGTAAGGCCGGAAGTTGCCGATTGGTATTGGTCAGGTCAACCGTATCGCCATCGACAATGGTCATGCGTCCCACGCCAGACCGGGCCAGGAATTCGGCTGCAAAGCTGCCCACGCCGCCCAACCCGATGATCAGGACGTGTATTTGCTGTAGTTTATCCAAGGCTTCAGCACCGAGTAGCAACTCAGTGCGTTGGAGCCAGTGGGGCGCATGCGGTTGACCCGGAGCAGGTGTATCGTTTGTCAAGTTTGAATTACCGTTTGTGAGGGAAATTGGCAGTGGAGAAAATGCGTCAAAAATAGTGCCGCTTCCGGTCAATCCCCCATGAATAAATGGGTGTTTTTTTATATTCAGCGCTGCTTATCGCTCAATATGTCCCGATTTTTCCCCTTTGCCGTTGTTGACAATGGGGAATACACGTCATATATAACGTATTTATCGGAAGGGCAACTGTGTGAAATCGCGGTCGTTTACAGGGTTTTTCGCAGGCGTGCCACGGGAATATTCAGTTGTTCCCGGTATTTGGCAACGGTCCTACGTGCGATGTTATACCCTTTTTTCAGCAGGATGATTTTGAGTTTTTCATCGGAAAGCGGGCGTTTTTTGTGTTCTTCGCCGATAACCTCGCTGAGTATTTTCTTTACTTCCAGGGTAGAAACCTCTTCGCCATCTTGGGTGCTGAGGCTTTCGGAGAAGAATTCTTTAAGTCGCTTGGTGCCGAATTCTGTTTGAACATACTTGGAATTGGCCACACGGCTCACCGTGGAGATATCGAGGGTGGTCACATCGGCAATGTCTTTCAGGATCATCGGCCTGATTTTCTTTTGATCGCCGGTAAGGAAGTATTCTTCTTGGTGTTTCAGGATAGCACCCATGGTTAGCATCATCGTTTGTTGCCGTTGTTTGATGGCATCGATGAACCATTTTGCGCTGTCAATTTTCTGTTTGATGAAAAGTACGGCTTCTTTCTCTTGTTTACTTGGTCTGCGGAGTACCCGACCATCGTGGAAAGCCTTGAGCATATCGCGGTACTGATCGTTGATGCGCAGGTCGGGCGCATTTCGGGCATTTAGGGTGAGCTCCAATTCGCCATCTCGGTTGCTTACCAGGAAGTCGGGTACGACGTAGTTCAGGGCCCGGTCGCCCTTGGATGCAAATCCGCTGGCTGGCTTAGGGTTCAACTTAAGAATTTCGTTGACAGCATCTTTGAGATCCTCTTCATCGATGTTTAGTTGGCGGCAAAGCTTTGGGTAGTGCTTCTTGGTAAATTCGTCAAAAAACTGGCCAATCAGTCTGATAGCGATCTGAATGGTTATTTTCTCATCTTGTGTCAGGGTGTCTTCATCCTGGCGTAGCCGGTGGTAAAGTTGCAACAACAGGCATTCTTGTAAGTCACGTGCGCCTGTTCCCGGCGGGTCAAATTGATGAATTCTCGTCAGGATACGAATGATTTCTTGCTCATTGGTAGCAATATTTTGGCTGAACAGCAGGTCGTCCACCATAGCAGCGGGTTCTCTTCGCATATAACCATCGTCATCGATGGAACCGATGATCTGAATGGCAATGGCATGCTCCCGGGTGTCGTCAAGTTCCAGCATACCCAGTTGTTGCTCCAAGTATTCATGGAAGGTATTTTCAAAAGCCAGGGGCATGCTCCGTTCTTCCTCATCTCCACCACGGCCCTCCTCGCGGGTTTTATAGGTGGAAGGATCGTCTTCGATGAAATCCATCAAGTAATCATCGAGGTCGGGGCCATCGTCTTCACGCGAATTCAGGGAATCATCATCGTCACCGTAATCATCATTTGTTTCGCGCTCCACATCATCAAGGGCACTCCCTTCAGTACCTGTATCGCCGGTGGTGATGTCTGCATCGGTATTGCCTGCTTCAGCGTTCTTTTCCCTTTCGTAATAGTTGAGTTCGGCATCAGAGAGATCCATTTCAGACAAACCTTCTGAAAGATCAGCGGTCTCGTCCCCTTCTTCCAATGCAGGGTTTATTTCTAATTCCTCTTGAATTCGCTGCTCCAATGTGGCAGTAGGAATTTGTAGCAACTTCATCAACTGAATTTGCTGGGGAGAGAGTTTTTGCTGCAGTTTAAGACTGAGCGATTGCTTCGGACCGTAAGGTGATGCCATTATTTATGGGGGGCATTGGCGTGTTATCAATCATTTTCGACGCAAAAAAATGGCGTCCTCAAAATAAGGGCCAAATTTAATACTTCAGAAGAACAAAGACGCAAAAATGATTTATTGTGATTATTTTTTTTGTTTAAAAATTTGATTATCAGTTTTTTGAATAAAAAATTGTATCAAATTAGCCGTGTTTTTTTTAAAAAATACTTTACAAGGATAGGGCAAAAAGATCGAAGTACCCGTTTTTTTTTCTCATTTGAAACGTATTTTTATTTCGTTCCCTGACAAATGATCGCCTTGATACCGTTTATGCTGATATTTGCCATGTCGGATGTTGGTTGGGTATTTAGAACTGTCCTACCTTTCCTCCTTCACGACGCACGCAACAATCATCTTTAGTAACTGGTTAGGTGGCACGCTGTCTGGCCCAAAAAGGCCCATTTTCCGCCATACTTCGCAGATTTTTTTTACCGTAGCGCTGCTACGGCCTACAAAAATCCGTTTCGTCTGGCAAAAAATGGCCACTTTTTTGTCTCAGACGCGACCACGCTAACCAGTTACCATCTTTAATTTCCAGTTTAGCTATGAAAAATGCCAACTTTGTTTACGTATTGGCACTGTTTTTTGCAGTAGTGACCATTGCGCCTGCCTGTAGCAAAAAAAGTGGTTGCCCGGCCACAGAGAGCCTCAAGCCCCAAATGGATAAAAAGGGCGGGTTTAAGAAGTCAAAAGGTAGTTCATCTGCACTATTTCCAAAGAAGATGCGTAAAAAAATGTAGTATCAATGTAGCGTGCGGTGTTTAACCCACGCATGTAATGTAGTTTTGTAACTGTTGGGCGGCACGCTGTCTGCCTCAAGAAGACCTATTTTCCGCCACAAGGAGCAGATTTCTATTGATCGTAGGACGCCTATGGCCTACAAAAATCTGTTTCTCTGGCAAAAAAAGGGAGTTTTTTGTCTCAGATGCTACAATTTAACCAGTTGCGAATTTTTTTTGTCCATCGTAAACCATCACATTTTCCATGAAATTTTCCAATCTGCTCTTCTCCGCATTGCTGCTTGCAGTGTTTTCCTGCAGTGAGTCCAAGCGTGTTTCGCTTTCAACGTCTCCGACAGCGCAAACAGACAAAGTCTTACTGGATACATTTGCCGACCTGCAAATTTTATCCTACGACCTTCCCGGCTGGGACAAACTAGATCTTCGCCAAAAGACCTTTATTTACTATCTCAGTGAGGCGACCTTGGCCGGACGTGACATCATTTATGACCAACATTGCCAGTACAACCTAGCAGTCCGCAAGACCTTGGAGGCGATATACGCCACCTACAAAGGCGACAAAACCGGTGCCGATTGGAAGGCTTTCGAATTGTATGCCAAACGTGTTTGGTTCAGCAACGGTATCCACCACCACTACAACGAAAAAAAGATAATACCGACTTTTTCTCCAAAATATTTTGCGCAGTTGGTTGAAAACAGCAATTCAAGTGCGATGCCCATGCCTACTGCCGAGATCCTGCGTGTGCTGACGCCGGTGGTGTTTGATCCCACTGTTTTGGCAAAACGAACAAACAAGGATCAGCGCGAAGATGTTGTAGTGACCTCTGCAGCAAATTTCTACCAAGGGATTACGTCTGCTGAAGTGGACAAATATTATCAGGATATGATTCAAGCAGCAGGAGAAAATGCGCCGATGATTGGCCTTAATTCGAAATTGACGAAAGAGGGCGGTGTGATCAAAGAAATTTTTTGGAAATCAGGCGGGATGTACGGTCCGGCGATTGATAAAATCATTGACAATTTAGAAAAAGCCGCTCCTTTTGCTGAAAACAAACAGCAAAAAAAGGCCATTGCATTGTTGGTGCAATTTTACAAAACCGGCGACTTGAAAATATTTGACGCATACAACCAAGCATGGGTAAAGGACACCAAAAGTTCGGTGGATTATATCAATGGCTTTATTGAGGTGTACCATGATCCCAAAGGTTATAAGGCCGATTTTGAATCGATGGTACAGTACAACGACCCGGATGCTACCGAAAAGATGGCGATTGTCAGCAACAACGCCCAGTATTTTGAAGACAACTCACCTATCCCGGCAGTCTATAAAAAGAAAAAGGTGAAGGGTGTTTCTTACAGGGTGATCAATGTTGCCATGGAAGGCGGCGACTGTGCCCCCACGACGCCCATCGGGGTGAATCTGCCCAATTCCAACTGGATAAGGGAGCAATTCGGTTCTAAATCGGTCAGTCTCAACAATATCGAGAATGCATACGGGAAAGCTGGTGGTGCTTTGGCGACCCAGGAGTTTGCCAACGACCCGGAAGAGGTAGAAAACGCAAAAAATTACGCGGAAGCCTGTGGCAAGATGCACACGGCGTTGCATGAAGTCATCGGTCACGCCAGCGGACAACTCAAACCAGGGATGGCAGAGCCCAACGTGACACTCAAACAATATTCCAGCACCCTAGAAGAGGGCCGAGCAGACCTCGTGGCGCTTTACTATATGCCCGATCCCACATTGATCACCTGGGGCTTGATGCCAAATGCCACGGCCTATAAAGCGGAGTACGATCAATACATCCGCAGTGGACTGTTGCAGCAGTTGCGCCGACTGCCCGCTGGCGCCGATATTGAGGAGGATCACATGCGAAACCGACAACTCGTCGCAGCTTGGGCTTTTGAAAAAGGGAAAAAAGACCAAGTCATCACAAAGGAAGTCCGCCAGGGGAAAACCTATTATGACATTCGAGATTATACCAAATTGCGTGCATTATTTGGACAATTATTGGCTGAAATTCAACGAATCAAGTCAGAAGGGGACTTTAACGCTGCGCGTGACTTGGTGGAAGGATATGGCGTCAAGACAGATGCAGCTACGGGCACTGAAGTAAAAGCACGGTTTGCTGCATTGCCAACCAAAGCGTATTCGGGTTTTGTACAACCCAAGCTGGTGGCCATCAAAAATGCATCCGGTAGGATCACAGAGGTAAAGGTCGAACGTGAATTGGATTTTGTTGCACAAATGCTTCGTTTCGGAAAAGAGTATTCTTTTTTGCCGGTGAAGAATTAATGCGTCTTCAAGGAGTGCATCTGACTATAAAAGTAAAGTAACTGGTTAGGTGGCGGGCTCCTAAGTTTTTACCAAAAAAAATGCCACGGCATCTAACAGTGCCGCGGCATTTTAATATTTCAGGATAACGTGTTAAATCGGAATGGGGATGGCCTCTAAAATTGATTGATTACTTGTTACTGGTTAGTGGCACGCTGTCTGGCCCAAAAAGGCCCATTTCCCGCCATACTTCGCAGATTTTTTTTACCGTAGGGCTGCTACGGCCTACAAAAATCCGCTCCATCTGGCAAAAAATGGCCAC
>CAIZLM010000216.1 GCA_903933805.1 uncultured Bacteroidota bacterium
ACCGTCTGCACAAAATAACCCCAATTGCTATCGCTCAATTGGCTATTAAGAACAACTGCAAAGGAGTCCTTATTTTCTTTTCCGAATTGTCAAAGAACTTCAACGAGGTTTTTTCCTGAAAAATGTGTACCCTTTCTAAGATAAAATTACATCATCCCCATCTTCATCTTTAAAAACAAATTTCTTAGGATCAGTATAGTGATGAGGTTCATAACTATGCCCATAGTGAATGTTCGTTCCTAATTGAGATGGATTTTGTGCCCCAGTTTCAAACATATCAATCTCAAAAAAACGGCCATTCGCAGGACTAGAACCACCGATTCCTCCATAGAGCCAAAAACTTGAAGCTGTTCCGCTACAATAGGCAATCTTTATCCTTGCCTCGAGATAGGAATTGGTGTACATTTTCCAATGCCTCATTCCTCCAGGATAATTATTAAAAGTTTTGACCTCTCCCCCTGAAAAATCACAGACATTCATATCTTCTCCTTCCCTTACTTGCAAGTGCAATTCTCCGTTGCTAACAAATGAATTGGAGGCATTGACGACAGTTTTATATGGTTCTTCGCAAAATTTAGGGTCACCGTAATTGGCCTGATCATCACCGGGAGTAAGCCTCCCACGAACCCCATATTGTCTTCTATTTCTGGCTGCCCGATCTTTACGGCCATAAAAATAGCAAGAACAAATGGTAAACAAAAACTGCGTTGATCGGAGTACAGCTGAGATGGTTCAAATCATTGAAGATTGGGCCTCAGGCAAAGAAAGTCGGTCGGGATATTGCGCCCGTAGAGGACTTTCGCTTCACGTATTTAATGACTGGATCCGTCGTATAGGGCAGAAAACGGGCGACTTTGGGTTCCAGGAAGTAAAAGAGCCGGAGTCTGCGGTTTCGGATAGTTGTGTGCGTTTGTTGTATCCCGACGGTCGGGTGCTGGAATTTGTCGGGGAAGGCAGTATGGATCATTTACGTGCTGTCTTGTCATGGTAAGTTTTGGGAGTAATTTGCGGTACTATGTGTACGAAGGATGGGTTGATATGCGCAAGAGTTTCGACGGGCTTCATGGGCTGGTCGTCAACGGACTTGGTCGGACCGGCCTCGAAGGAGATGTGTATATTTTTCTCAATCGCCGCCGAACGCAGGTCAAGATGCTGGTGTGGGATCGCAGTGGTTTTGTGATATATTACAAGCGGTTGGAACGCGGCAGTTTTGAAGGGTATGGTAGTGGTTTAATTAGCTGGAGCGATTTACAGATGTTGCTCGAAGGGATCAAAATCGAAAGCGTAAAACGGCGTCGGCGGTATGAACGGGCGTGATCAAAAATCGACGATTTATCAACATTATGTGCATAAAATGTGCGTAAAAAGGCCCATAATATTGATTTTTTCATGTCCTAATTTTTTACCTTTGGGGCATGCAAGCAGCAAATTTCAACAACATAAGTCTATGCAATTGTCAGTCAACACAGCTCGTCTTTGAGCAGTTGTTGACTGAAAATGCTTTGTTGAAGTCGCGTATTGAATGGTTTGAGCGTCAAATTTATGGCCAGAAGCAGGAGCGTTTTGTTGCCTCCGAAACCTCCGCACAATTATGTCTGGAATTTGGTGATGTAGTTGTTAAAGTAGCGCCTGAAGATGCCAAACAAATTATCGCCGCCCATGAGCGTGCCAAACAGAGTAGGGAGAACGCCCACAAGGGTCGTCTGCCGATTCCGGCTGGCCTGCCTCGGGTAGAGGAAGTAATAGAACCAGCGGAGGATACCAGCGAAATGACACGGATAGGGGAGGATGTGACAGAAATATTAGAAATAACACCTGGGCGAGTATGGGTTCGACGCATTGTTCGCCCCCGATATGCCCGGACGAATGTTGCGCAGCAAGAAGCGGAAGCCCAAGCAGATGCAGCAGGAGCACCCGCCTCCGGACAGATCGTACAAGCGCCATTACCTCCAATGGCATTTCCCCGTTTAAAAGCGGGGGTGAGTATGCTGGTACATATTTTAGTCTCCAAGTATGTTGACCACCTGCCGCTGTACCGCATTGCACAGCAATTTGCCCGCGATCAATTAAAAATCCCCGATTCCACCCTCGGAAACTGGGTAGCAGCGGCCTGCGAGCACTTAGCGCCATTGTATAAAGTGTACGAAGCGCTCTTTTTTAGCTCCAATTACCTGCAAATGGATGAAACCACCCTAAAAGTCCTGGAAGAAGGGAAGGGAAAGTGTCATTTGGGCTATTTATGGGCGGCATTTGATCCGGTTCTGCAGTATCCATTTTTCTTCTATCAAACTGGTCGCGACCACAAGCATCCAAAAAAACTACTCGAACGGTTCAACGGCGTGTTGCAAACCGATGGCTACGCTGTGTACGAAACGCTGGACTCAAAATTACCCAACCTGCACCTGACCAGTTGTATGGCTCATATTCGTCGTGGCTTTTTCGAGGCAAAAAGCAACGATGAAAATCGTGCGAATACCGCACTTATTTTTATACAGCAGTTATACAAAGTGGAGCAGGAGGCTCGTGAGAGACAATTGTCCAACCACGAAAGAGGGCAATTGCGCATCGAAAAGTCAAGCGGTATCTATGTTGCGTTCAAAAAATGGTGTCAGGATGAATATATGAAGGTGTTACCGCAAAGCGCCATTGGCAAAGCCATTGCCTATGCTTTGCGCAGGATGAACAATATGGCCCTCTATCTGACAAATGGCGCAATAGAAATAGACAATAATCTGGTCGAAAATATCATCAGACCAGTAGCCCTCGGTCGAAAAAACTTCCTGTTTGCCGGAAGTCATGAAGCCGCACAGCGTACGGCCATGCTCTACACCTTATTTGCCCTCTGTAAACACCACCAAGTCAATCCGGTCGAATGGCTCAATGATGTACTCAACAGGATTACTTTTACTAAACCTTCGCAACTGTCAGAATTACTGCCGCCATACTGGAAACCCCTAGCATAAAATTGGTCATACCATGCAATGGTGATGAATACCGTATAACCAATATGGGGTTAGTGGGAGGCTTACCACCGGGAGAAGAAATGTCCCAAGAATCAGAGTTAAAAGAATTAAACTCATCCTGAAATATCAAACGGTATCCAATCTTAAAATTACAGCTTTCTGACGGCGGAAGGGTTGGATCAATTGTTATACACGTTTGTGCTTTAAGCGTGTACAAGAAAAATAGAACAGGAAAAAGGGATGCAATTTTTTTCATAATACGGTTAGTTAAGTTATTGAGAGACGTGTGAAGGTTTAAAATTGTTGAATAACAAGTGAACATTCCCCTGACTACAAAATAGCCAAGAGCGCACAGGTAAGGGAATGAAAAACCAATGAGATTAAAGCGTGTGAAGCCATTTACATGGCGTGGCACAGGGAACACTGTTGGCCAACGGATTAAAACTCGCCCAGTATAACTCTTTCGTATCGGACATATAGGCGATTATTAATAAGTCAGATTAAGAGGTTTGTTAAAATCACTTTGTTACATTAAATTCTAATATTTAGTGTAACAAGCTGAAAATAAGTAATAAATCGCCGGTCTCCAAAAGCTCAAACCGTTGATGAAGATAGTTTCATGCTCACAACTTGCCAAAATTTTCATTCACTATTTTTTTGTTAAATTTTGTTTTCAATAGTTTGTTTGGTATATTAGATATTTGCCCCCCCCCAGGGCAAACGCATGAACGCGGATCCGGATAGGAAGTATTATTCATGTGTTTAATCGGAGTATCTGTTCGCGGTATGAATCAGTCCGATCAGCTTTCTTTCGTTTTCGTTTGACACTGATTTTTTCAGGATGCGTTTTAACCAAGTTATGAGCGATTCTTAATACTGTTCCAAAATTTGCAGCAGCGTTATCAACTCGTTTACGGCTGCTATCCTCACCCCAAAACACGTCTAGCATGTAGTGTAATTGGTTTTCAATGCCCCAATGCCCCCGTACATACGTTGCTATCTGATCTGCAGGGAGGCGCAGGCTACTGATGTAGTATCTTGTATCTTGCCCTACATAGCCGTTAGCCATTACGACGCGCTGGCTTTGTATTTGGATGATTGTATTCAGACCTGCCCAATCGTGCTTTGGTACCCATTCAGGCAGCAATTCGGCGCTTAATACCCTGCAAATACGTTCTTCGATACGCCCGTGATCAACGGTGCTTTATTTGGAGAATTGGTCGCCCGCACAGTGTTCCGCATACGACTTGAAAGCATCTTCTACACCTGAAGCCAACGTCGGCTGATTATCTTTCACGCCAATCACATAGTTTGCATCGCAGGTCACAATTGTTTTGACAATTTCTTTTTGACATCCAATGGCATCTATACTTACAACACACCCTTCCAAATCTAAGTCCTTTAAAATCAATGGAATTGCTTTGATTTCGTTGGTCTTTTCCGCCACTTGTCGTATACTTAGGCAGAGCGACAAATCACTACACCATGCCTCCACTAAATGTACAGCGGACTTTCCGCCATCTATATGTGCTGTGTGTTGTTCTAGTTTCGAAGCACTGCTGCGCAGTTTCTTGCCATCTATGCTGATCAGTGTGCCCTCTGGTAATTTGATGTTTCTGTTTACCCAAGTGACAAACATCTGCTCGAATGCGATAGGGTCAATCAATGACATAACCCGGTTTAAAGTGTCATGCGATGGAATGCCATTTAGATAGGGGCGATAGAGCCGCAACCATTCCAATTTGTCTTCTCCAAAGTCAACTATATCATCCCATTCTGAACACGTACTCACCACAGCACTGATCGTTAAAAATAAAATCTCGTCCAATGGATACGCTATTTTTCCGCTCTGACGAGGTTCCGGCACCTCATTCAAGTGATCTAAAAGACCACCTAACAAATTTACTATCTCTGCCATCTTGTTTTTCCAACAAACGTATGGAGTTTATTCCAGATCACTGCGCTATATTCATGCGTCTGCCCTGCCCCCCCCTCACAGAATCATATTTGGCAAAAGAACAATATTCTTGCAATAGAAGAAAACACTGTTGATGCCCAATATATAAAATTTGATGCCCATGCCCCTTTGCACTCCCTCACCCCGCCCATCCTTCCCGGTCCAAACTCCGATAATGAATCGCCTCCGCCAAATCCTCAATCCTGATATCCGCACTCCCGGCCAAATCCGCTGCCGTCCGCGCTACCTTCAATATCCGGTCATACGCCCGCGCCGAAAGCTGCAACCTTTTTTTGCCTCGCTTGGTCTTCTAACTATCATTTCTCTAATACAACCTCTGACGCTAGGGCTATAAGTCTTGTGCCCAATAATTTCGTTGGCTGTGTCGACATCACCCTACCCCGCCCAGCCCTCCCTATCCAAACTCCTATAATGTATCGCCTCTGCCAAATCTTCAATCCTTATATCCGCGCTTCCCGATAAATCCGCCGCAGTCCGCGCCACTTTCAAAATCCGGTCATAAGCCCGTGCTGAAAGTTGCAACCTTTCCATGGCTGTTTTGAGCAAGGCCAAACCCGCAGGCGTAAGTTTACAAACCTCATGCACCATCCGGCTCGGCATCTGTGCATTGCAGTAAACGTCCTGTAAACCTTTGAAACGCTCCGCCTGCACCGCCCGCGCCTGCAGCACCCGCTCGCGTATCTCCGCACTGTTGAGTTTCGGCCGCTCGGTGGTGGTCAATTGCTCATAGCTCACCGGGGTGACCTCCACATGCAGGTCTATGCGGTCGAGCAGCGGGCCTGAGATTTTGGCTACGTATCGTTTCACCACGCCCGGGCCGCAGACGCATTCTTTTTCGGGATGGTTGTGGTAGCCGCAGGGACAGGGGTTC
>CAIZLM010000217.1 GCA_903933805.1 uncultured Bacteroidota bacterium
ATCTACTGCTGTACTGCATGAAAAAACCATTATGATTACATCAATTTTGTCCATCACAGTAAGTCTTGTGACAGCGAGTAGTTTTTCTACCACAATCTCAATGCTTAATTCTTCCTCCATTTCACGAACTAAACAATTGTTTATGTCTTCATTCTTCTCAAGTTTTCCACCAGGAAGATCCCACTCATCGCGCTCATTTTTTAGTAATACTACCTTATTATCAATAAAGCATATTCCTTTGACGGATATGATGTGCCTACTTGAAAAAATATCACTGGGGATAAATTTTCCTATTGTGCCCAAATAAAGGCGCTTTAAATATGAAAATTGTAACATCTAACGTAGTTGCTTGTAAGGGTTCTGTGCCATTTATACCAATGTTTAAGGGTCTTCAAAACTCCGCACCGAAATAAAATCACTGCTAGAAAATAAGTCTGAAGGTCACTGACGACCAAGGCTATTGGTTAAATTTAAAGATAATATATTTACTATTGGACAGTGGTGGAATAACTCTTGTCCAAATACTCAAACACTGAGTTCTGGCTCTCAAATTCGGGGACAAGCTCCTTCATTAAGGTGACAATTTCGGAGGCTGTATGCTGATCATTGGCAGCAGCAATGAGACGGTCAATGATGGGTAACACCTCTTGGTATGAGACCATTCTGACACTCGCTTTCTTAATTTTCGGATGGTGTGTAGGAATGGTGTTTTCACTGTCAGCCAACAGCTCTTCGGTCAGTTTTTCACCTGGCCGAAGTCCGGTGATGAGGATTGGAATATCAACATAGGGGATAAGTCCGGCCATTTGGATCATGCGTTTGGCCAAGTCTAGGATATAAACCGGCTCTCCCATTTCAAAAATTAAAATTTCTCCACCGTTACCAATCGAACCCGCTTCCAAAACCAACTGACATGCTTCAGGAATGGTCATAAAATATCTGCTTACCTCCGGATGGGTAATGGTAATGGGCAACAGCGCCTTGATTTGCGAGTTGAAAATGGGTATCACGGAACCATTGGACCCAAGGACATTTCCAAAACGGGTAGTGATGAAATTCGTCTTGCTATGCGGGGCAAAATTGAGCGACTGAACATATATTTCAGCGATTCTTTTGCTAGCGCCCATGACATTGCTGGGCTTTATCACCTTGTCAGTAGAAATCATGACAAATTTCGTCACCTGAAATTGCACAGATAAATCTGCCATATTACGGGTGCCTTGAACATTAACTTTAATGGCTTCTTCGGGGAATACCTCCATGATGGGCACGTGTTTGTATGCAGCTGCATGAAATACGTATTCAGGATGAAAAGTATGCATCAAGCGCTCCATCTTGACAAAATCGCACACATTGCCTATAACGGGAACAAAGGTGCCCTTGTCCACATCTTTTTTTAATTCAAGGGTCAACGCGGCCAAAGGCGACTCTGCCTGATCGATACCAATAACCAAAGCCGGTTCGTATTGCAGCAACTGACGCACAATCTCACTGCCAATGGAACCGGCACAACCTGTCACCATGACAATTTTTTGACGAACAGAGTCATTTACAAGCGATTGGTCCAGTCGTATGGGCGCCCGGTTCAACAAATCATCCACATTGATTTTTGTAAACTGGCCCGGATTCGGGTTGCCGTCCAGCCACGACTCGGCGGGGGGAATCTTGAGTACCTTGATGCCAAGTTCTAGACATTGCTCCACAAAAGCAACTCGGCGCCGGGCTGGCAGGTGGTTGATACCTAAAATGATGGTTTTGATGCCTTCCTTGCGGATAACCTCACCAAAGCCCTTTTCAGGATTATAAACCCTTATACCATTCAGCATCTTGCGGTGTACCTTCGGGTTGTCGTCAAAAAATGCCACCAAACGGTATCCATGCGATGTGTTGGACTTGATTACCCCCGCCAACATGGCCCCCAGTTCTCCGGCCCCAAATATTGCCGTGACCGTACCCGTGGTATTTAACTTAAGCCGGTCGTACAGCAACCGGATAATATAGCGAAGACTCGACAAGGCCAATATCCCCAAGAATAGATCAACCCAAATGATCGCCAATAATTTAGGCGTAACCCACACTGGCGGAAGCCAAAAGGAAAGTACATAATTGCAGATACTGGACACCACCATGGCCTTTATCAGCGACAGGGTATCCCTTTCACCAATGTAGCGGATGATGATATTATAGGTACCAAAATACAAAAAAGCACCGGCCTTGACGGCCATAAATATCAAAAAAGGCCAAGTAAACAACAGTGCAACAGTTGGCAGGGACAAATCGTAGGCAAAAAAAACCGACGCCGCCAACGACACAGCCGAAATACAAAGGTCCGCAACAAACAGCAAAAGTTTGGTCGTGCGCCCTGACCAAGGTGTATCTTTAAACGATTCGAATTCTAGTGTCATCAACAGTTGTGCGCGTGAGGATTATAAAAAATAATTGTAAAGAATTAGCAGGTGCTGAATCAGTGTATAGACACAACACCCGAAGGTACGG
>CAIZLM010000218.1 GCA_903933805.1 uncultured Bacteroidota bacterium
GCAGATTCGGTGACGGTGAAACTACTGACCCAGTTATCGCAAAACGGCCCTGTGGACGATACCATATTTGCCAAGGCGAATTTTCTCATGGGGCAAGTACGACAATACCAAGGAAGCCTCAACATTGCGGCAAGCTATTATAAGAAAGCACTGGAAAGTGCATACTGTCAGAAAATGAACAGCGTGTCCGGCGCCTGCTGGAACAATCTGGCGATTACTTATGAACAGCAGAGTCAGTTTAAGGAGGCCTTGGAAGCCTATCATAAATCTCTTGAAAATGCTGAATTTCAAAGAGACTCCACATCCATTGCTGAAACGTGGATCAATATTAGTTTACTGGACAACCGAAGCGGTAACAATACCAAAGCAATCATGGAATGTGGGATTGCATTGGATTACTATCGACGCCACGACGATACCCTTCATATGGCCTATTGCTATCAAAATATTGCATTCTTTTACAGCAAAACTGATTTGAAAGTATCGAAAGATTACAGTCTGGAGGCGCTTAGATTGTACACCGCGATACATAACGCGTATGGCATCGCAAAAGCCTCTGTCAATGTTGCCATGGTGTTTGTGAACAACGGAGAATATGAAAAAGCTAAAAAAATATTGTTGGAGACGCAGGAACTCTGCACGAAGCATGAATTCAAACAGACATTGGCAACCGTTTACCGCATATTCGCTGATATAGAACTTCAAAAAGGTGGTGATTTTGATTTAGCAAAGGAGTACTTGGATAAGGCAGCGTCTTTCTGTTCGATGAACGGTCAGGAGGATAATCTTTTCGAAGTGTTGCTTTGCAAGGTCAAGCTGAATGCCAAGTTTGGCGATTACGATGGCTTTATCGTTGCGCTTGAAGAATACCTGTCTTTGCAAAAAAAGGTGTTGGAAGAAAACTCTCTCCATATATTCCACGAGATACAAGTGATTTATGATGTCAATAAGCTGATCACCCAAAAAAAAGTATTGCAGGAGGGAAACAGCCTGTTGAGTAGTCAATTGTTTCTAGCGATCTTGTTTTTGTTGGGTGCTGTTGTATCAATTTGTATTATCATCTATCAAAATATTCGCTTGAGAAGTGCGATGAAGACGATGTACAAGATGAATGTAACCATCTCTAAAACGGTACCACAGCCTTTGCCGGAAACGGATATCGCTGATCTCAGCAGCCTGAAGGATGAGAATATTCCAATCATCAACCTCTACAATGAAATTGTGCGGCGGATTGACAAAGAAAAATTATACCTCAATCCGGCTTTTAGTGTCCAAGATTTGTGTTTGATGCTGAACCGAAGCAGGCGCTATATTTCCAAGGCTATTGCGGAGGTCGGGAGAACAAGTTTTACCAATCTGGTCAATGAATTCAGGGTGAATGATGCTCGGAGGCTTCTAGCAGGACATGCCGCCGAATTGCCGTCCATGGTAGAATTGGCAGAAAATACCGGATTTGGAACCCGGCAAAGGTTTTACAGAAGTTTTAAAACATTGACGGGTTTTACCCCCCAAGAGTATAAGTCGTGGGCCCAAAAAAGCCGTGATGTTGAACCTGATCTACTCCATAATGATACAGATGATGTAGAATTGTGATATAATAAGGGGCGCCTCGGAATACCGTGGCGCCCCTTATTTGGTTAAGAAAAATCCCGGTCGGCGCGTGCTGACCGGGATTTTTTTTTGTAAAAAGGATGCCAAGCAGCAAGCGATTGTTCCTTGCGCTTGGCTTTTTGGACGGCGTAAAAGCTCGGCTAGATCCGTCACCCTTTTTATGCCCGCTGGGATTGTGGTTGTGGCTTGGCGTTTTCGCGGGTATAAAAAGGGCGAAGGATGTCAGGTGTTTTGTTTGGGCGTTTTGTTTGGGCGTTTTGTTTGGCTTCATCAGGCTGATTTTCCCCTGAAAAAACGAGTTTTTTCAGGGGATGAAAAGAAATTGCACGACTTGTTACAGAGTGCCGAATTTGATACGTCCCTTTTTGCAGGTTATTAATACCTGTAGAAGATATTTGCCCCCGATGAGTTGGGTGATTAAATCAATCTGCCTGCCATTAATCACAACGAAGTAACAATTTCTAATGATGCTACAATTTACAAGTCAAGTTCAAAAATCTCTGACGTATGCTCGGTACGCGATGGTGATCATCTTGCTTTTTTTGGTTAAAACAGGGTTTTCCCAAGTAACCCTCACGGCCACATCGGGAACGGCC
>CAIZLM010000219.1 GCA_903933805.1 uncultured Bacteroidota bacterium
AGAAAAGATCTTCACAACGCTGTAGGGCAGCATAGAGATCGAAGCCGCGCACAGAACGGGCGGAGCCCACAGCCCGGTTGTTGCTCCGGGTCAAGATCACCGTGGGTTTATAGAAATCATCGGCAATTCGGCTGGCAGCAATGCCGATGATGCCTTTGTGCCAGCCTTCATCAAACAATACAATGCTTTTCTGCTGCTCCCAACCGGCCACATTCCGAAAACGCCGCCGCGCCTCCTCGGCAGTAGCATAATCCACGGCACGTCGATCCGCGTTGCGAAGCACCAGGTGGTTGGCAGCTTCCGTCGCAGACGCCTTGTCGGCTGAAAGCAAGAGTCGGACAGCATCGCGGGCATCACCCAAGCGGCCGGCAGCATTGATCAAGGGCCCCACCGCAAAAACCAAGTCGGTGATGGAAAGTGGCCTTGCCTTTTTTACATTTTCCAGCAACGCCTGTATGCCTATGCGGGGCGTCCGATTGATCCTTCGCAGCCCAAAATAAGCAAGTATCCTGTTTTCCCCCGTCATGGGCACAATATCACAGGCAATGCTGACCGCTACGAGATCAAGCAAGGACACAAGTTCCTCCGTGGGGGTGTTGTAGTGCAGCGCCAAGGCCTGTGCCAGTTTAAAAGCGATACCGCAGCCGCTGAGCTCTTTGTACGGGTACAGGCAATCGGCGCGTTTCGGATCGAGGTTGGCAACCGCATCGGGCAAATCACCCTCCGGCAGGTGATGATCACACACGATGAAGTCTATGCCATATCCTTTTGCCAATGCCACCGCCTCATTGGCTTTAATGCCGCAATCCATGGCCACCACAAGGGTGCAAGTTTGTTCCCGGGCGTATTCAACCCCAGCGAGGCTTACACCATAACCCTCTTTCTCCCGATCAGGCAAATAGTAGTCAAGGTTTGAGGTCAGGCGCGAAAGAAAGTCATACATCAACGCAACACTGGTGGTGCCGTCAACATCGTAGTCGCCGTACAGCAGGATTCGCTCACTGCGCTGCAAGGCGAGATCAAGCCGCGCCACCGCAACGTCCATATCCTTCATCGCGAAAGGGTGGTGTAAATCGGCAATATCCGGCTGAAAAAATTGCCGCGCAGCAGCAGCGCTATCAACCCCGCGTTGTACCAACAACGTGGCAACAATGGGCTCTATGCCCAATTCATCCACGAGGCCACCCACGGCAAGTTCGTCTGTCGTAACAAGATGCCATCGGGCTGCTTTCTTCATTGTTTGATGAGGTTTACAACGAAGATAGATACTTTTATACACAATATGCAAGGAATTTCAGCGCATTGCTGAAATATTTTGTGCTTTTTATGACACTTCCTCCCAGCCGTCTATTTTGGGAATGCGGCGAGCGCTTTTTTTATCAGAGGCTCTTTTTTTGTTTTTAAGCCGCAGCAGTACCACCGACTTGGGGACATGCGTCGGCTTTCTTGGCTTGATTTTTACGAGTGCTTTTTCAACAACATGGAGCAGTTTTTCTTCCGCCAGTGTTTTGTTCATCAGTTGGGAGCGCTCGGTCTGATTGGTGACCGAAAGAATGCCTTCCCCGGATATTTTATGGAAAGCTTTTTCGAAAACCAAGGCTTTTTCGGTCTCCGTCAGCGCATTGGATGCCGCTACATCGAAAATCGCCTCTACTTTCGTTTCAACTTTGTTCACGTTTTGACCGCCCTTTCCACCGGATCGGGCAGTGCGAAAATGGAGTTCCTGCTTGAGCAATGCTGTATTCATGGTTGAAAATTTAGGAGTTTTTACATGTATTAAACGTACGCAACCAAGTTTTGGTTTCAATGCAATAAGGAATATCAGGTGCTCCCTCCTTAGAGCGCAAAAAAACAGCCATTTGGGCCGCCTGCATGCCGCTCAACCAATTACATTTCAAGTTTATGGGTCATTCATTTCCATTAGCCAGAAAATTGCGTGAAAATTGCAGGATGTTATTCCACAATACCAGTTACCTACTATTTTAAATGAAAAAAAATCTTCCATTGTCCCTTTTCGGCACAGCCTTGCTGCTCGCCGCATCCTTTTACGCCTACCAATCTTCCTCCCATCCATCCGGGGAATCACCTTCTGAAGCCGGCGCCGCATTTCTGTACTGGGATGCCGCGAGGATGTTCCCCGATGGTCAATTCCACACCGAAAAATACACAGCAGCCTGGGAAACCATGCGCTTGGCCGCGCAGCTCCGCGGCGACCGCAGCCAAGCTTGGGAGGACCTCGGCCCCAAAAATATCGGAGGCCGAACCCTCTGTTTGGCCATCAATCCCGTAGATACCAATATCCTGTGGATGGGAAGCGCCAGTGGCGGTATCTGGAAAAGTACCACCGGCGGCCGCGGGGCAACCGCCTGGCAACGCGTGGAAACAGGGTTTCCCGTACTCGGCGTCAGCACCATAGCGCTGGAACCCGGTAACCCCAACGTGCTCTACGCCGGTACTGGTGAAGTGTACAACGTGGAAAACAGCCAGCCCAATGTGGCCATCCGCATCACCCGCGGCACCTACGGCATCGGCATCCTGAAATCCATCGACGGCGGCGCTACTTGGTTCAAAAGCCTCGACTGGGGCTACGGACAACTGCGGGGCATACAAGACATCAAAATTAATCCCCTGCGACCCGCTACGGTATTTGCCGCAACATCAGAAGGCCTGCTGCGGAGCTGGGATGCAGGGGCTTCCTGGCAAACCGTGCACGCACAAAAAATGGCCGTGGACATAGAAATCAACCCCTTGGATACCAACCATGTTTATGCCACATTCGGCTCCCTGGAAGACGATGCAACCAGCGGTATCTATCATTCCACCAACGGCGGTACTACGTTCACAGAAATGACCAACGGGCTCCCAAACGGCTATTCCGGAAAAGCATTGCTGGCAATCTCACCCACTCAACCCCAGGTGCTTTACGCCTCCATCGGCAACCTGACCAAACAAAATGGACTCTATAAAACCACCAACGCCGGTACTTCCTGGACATTGGTCAGCAGCACGGATGTTTCAAAATACCAAGGCTGGTATGCCCACGATGTCGCCATTCAACCCACCAACCCCAACACCATTGTCTGGGTCGGTATAGACGCCTGGAAATCTACCAACAGCGGCGCCACCGTGACACAAAAAACCTATTGGTACCTCTGGAATTTTGGATACGTACCAGCAGGAGGTCCGGAGGGACCACCCGACTACGTACACGCCGACATCCACCGAGCCTATTTCGCCCCCAACGACCCGAATAAAGTCTATCTCGTTTCCGATGGCGGCCTGTTTGTCTCCTACGACGGCGGGGAAACGTACGAAGGGCGAAATGGCGGCTATCAGACCCAGCAGTTCTACGCCAACATCGGCAATTCAACCACCAACGGGAATGTCTGTATCGGTGGGATGCAGGACAACGCCACCGCCATCTTCGCCGGCAATCCTTCCTGGGTACGCGTGATCGGCGGCGACGGTGAATGTGCCGCCATTCGCCCAGGCAACAATCTGATCATGTACGGATCCTCCCAATACCTAAACATGGCGAAAAGCACCGACGGCGGCGTCAACTGGTACAATATCGGCGACGAAATCAATGAAGCTGCCGCATTCAACGGCCCCTTCGAACTGGCGCCCTCCAACCCCGATATCCTCTATGCCGGTGCACAAAGTATCTGGCGGTCCGACAATGCCGGCGACAATTGGTACAATATCTCCAGTGGCCCTGTTGCCGACAACGACGCCGTGTTGACCATGGCCATCAACCCACACAATCCAGATGAGTTGTTTTGCAGCACAGCTCCTACGTCCACCAATCAGGCCCGGGTGTACAAATTCTCCGCCTCCAATGGCATCACCCAGCAGATGGTGGGACTTCCCAACCGGTATTGTATGGACATCGCCTACAGCGTCGTGGATGACCATGTCGTGTACGCGGTCTTCGGCGGCTTCAATACCACACACGTGTATAAAACCACCAACAGCGGCATTACTTGGACGGCCATTGACAATGGTATTCCCGATGTACCTGCCAATACGTTGGTTGTTGACCCATTGTTACCCAACAACCTCTACCTCGGCAACGACCTCGGAGTGTGGTTCTCCGCCAATGGCGGCGATACGTGGTCGCTCTATTCTTCCGAAGCACCAAAAGCAATGCTCGTGATGCACCTCAGTATTTCCGCAAACCGAAAACTGCGCGTGGCCACACACGGACTCGGGATGTGGCAGACCGACCTTGCAGAAGCCTCGAATACCCGTGATCCGGCACTGGCCTTCAGCGTTGAAACCATCAGCCCCAACCCCGCAACGGAAAGCGCCGTACTGCATTTTACCTTAAAAATGGAAACAACAACCTCCATTGAAATCCTTGACATGGGTGGCCGACGCCTGCGGAACTCCGCGCCTGAAAGGCTGCCTGCAGGTCTGTACACCCGATCGCTCCCAATCAGCGGTCTGCCACCTGGCACCTACGGCGTTGTACTACGGACAAAACAGGGCCAAACAGGTAGTTTATTGGTCATACAATAGGGAAAACGGGATTGGGTGGTACACCGCCTGGCCCAAAAGGCCAATTTTTGTCTCAGAAGCGACCTCCTAAACAGTGGCCAATAGGATGTAGGACAAAAAAATATCGGTCAGGCGCCTAGGTCTGACCGATATTTTTTTGTAACTGGTTGGCGTGATCGCGTCTGAGACAAAAAAGTGACCATTTTTTGTCAGACGAAGTGGGTTTTTGTAAGCCGTAGCAGCGCTACGGTCAAAAAAATCTGCGAAGTATGGTGGAAAATGGGCCTTTTTGGGCCAGACAGCGTGACACCTAACCAGTTACATTTTTTTACTGAAACGAAACTGATTGGGTGTCACGCAAAAAGGCTATTTTTTTGTCTCAGACGAGACCACCTACAAAATTTGCGTTCAAAATAGGCTGTTTGATGTGCCGGGAAAAGTCCTTGTCCCAAGGGAACAACCCCAGCAAGTCAGGATAAATAACCTGTAGCACTGGGAAGTCATCGCCCTTGTAAAACCACCGGGCCCACCCCAGGTAGTCGCGGTAGTGTTGCGGCTCCACTGGAACCACCAAACAACCGAACACCTCCACGATCCCTGCGTTGAATGCGCCTACTTCCAGGGCATTTCCCTCTTCATAATCGATGCTGATATTGTCAATCAACGTGTGCCTCAACGATTGGTCCAGGCCGATGATGATGATCTCCGGCAACTGAAACCGTTTGAACAGCCCTACAGAATAGCTGTAGCCCGGCTCTTCTACTTGGCTTTTTATGCTTTCAGACACATGCATAACGTTGTAGCCAAAATTTTCGATGTTGTCCAACACCTGCTGCTCCGTTTTTGTGATCATCTTTCGTTTTTATCGTTGTGGTAACGGATTGGCGATGTATTAGAGTTGAAAACCAACGCGAATACCTGCTTCCAAGCGAAATTTCCTGTCTTTGAAACGGCGTTCGCCGTTTAGGGCCTGTTGGTTAAAATCAAACCCGATATCCTGGCGAACGCTGTTGCGAAAGCGCATGCCGCCACCGATAAACCATTCAACAGAAAGCTTCGGATGCAACGTCTGTCCACCGTAGTGCACCAACAAATCAAAGTTTTTAACCGATTCCTGCTGCAAATCGGCGGGGTTATGTTCGGCATACGACAATCCTTCATAGACCCTTTGTACGTCGAATTTCTGCGTAGAACTGCGCAGGACTGGCGCTATATACATCCCTTCAAAGCCGTCACTGTCAAAAAACAGGCGTGGCGACAGGGAAAACTGATAGCCAACTTTGCCCGACCGAATGGTAAAGTCACTGTAAGAATCACATTCGTCATACGCAAATGCCGGATTATCACTTTCGCAGAAGCCATCATACTCTTCGGTAATTTCGGCCAGTAAGTCACCATAGCTGGCCCAAAGAGGTTCGAAGGTAACGCCGACGCCGCCTTGGATACTCAGGTAGTCATTGATTTCTTTTTCCAATTCGACGGATTGGCGACCAAAGATGAAAGAAACGGGGCTTGTTTTCAAAATTAAGCCGTGATACACACTTTTCTCCTTTGTTTTGTCCTCGGCTTCGCCAAAGTCAATGACTTCAACGTCCTTATTGGGCTTTTTTTTATCTTTTTGGGCGAAAGTTTGTTGTACTAAGATGAGTCCAGTCAACAGTAAGAGGGTGGTACGTAATCGCATGAGCACAGTTTATTTACGATGAGGAAATGTAACGGGTTGGTTGGCAGGCTATCTGTCAAAAAAAGCTACTTTTTGTCTCAGACGCGACCACCCAACAATAAAGGTGCAAAAATCGGCACGAAATTTCATCTTTTTGCGTTTTTAACTACTATTATTTCAGGTGAATTCTTAAGTGTCACGCTGTATGATTCAAAAAAAACCTTTTTTTGCCTTTTTGTTTGACCGTAGGCAACAAAATGCGCTCTGCGACCATCTAACCAATTACATATCAATATTTCATTCTTAATTCTATCATTATGATTCGTCTTGCCACAGTTTGCATGCTCCTCATGGGTTTTTGCCAAATGCTGAGTGCCCAAAAGGCTGTATTGAAAATCAGTCCGGAGATTAAACTACCCAAATCAAAATCATTTCAAAGCCACCTGTATTCCGATGGAAACAGCCACTACGCGTACTTTTACGATGCTGACCGCAGCCTACTCACCGGAAGATCGGGTGCAGCAACCACCATCCTAGAAAAATACGACGCGGGTTTCAACCTGGTTTTCAGCAAGGAATTCACGTCTGACCGAAAAGGCATTGCTTCCTTGGGAATGCGGTACTTCAACGGGCAGTTTGCTTGGCTTTTTTCAGAAGCCAACAAAAAAGAAGACTACATCCGATACAGCATCTTGCCGATAGACATGAACGGCAAACAAGGCAAAGCACAGGACATCGCCAAATTCAAGTACGAAAGCCGCGACGACATCCCGGCCATCAAGTGGAGCAACTCCAAAGACTCCTCTAGCCTGTTGTTCCAGGCCATCTCCGATGACGACAAAGACGATGAGAAATTCAGTGTCTTCATGAGCGTGATGAACAAAGACCTGAGCGTCAATTGGTCGCGAAAAGTATCCCTCCCCTACACCGAGGAGCAGGTAAGCGTGGTAACCACCTTGCTGAAAAACAACGGCAGCGTTTTTATCCTCGCCAAAATATACGAGGGAAAAAAGGCAAAAGAAAGCAAGAAAAACAGCAAGAAAAAATCCGTGGCTGCCTACGATATGGTGCTCTTTGAATTCACCAAAGACAGTGAAAAACCCCACGAATTCAGGCTCCAATTGGGCGATTCATTCATCCGTGGCGCCGCACTCGCCACCGACGAACAAGACAACCTAAAATGCGCAGGCTTCTATTCCAATACAAAAAATGGCAGTTTACAAGGCGTTTTTTACCTCAATATCGCAACTGATGGCTCCATTACCGCCACCAGTAAAAAAGAATTCACCGTAGCGGACCTCAAAAAATTTGGCGACAAAAATACCGATAAAGACAAAACAGGCGAAGAAGGACTCGAAAACTCCTTTAAATTCAGCGAGTTTCTGGTGCGCAGCGATGGGTCTGCCGTGGTGGTGGCAGAAGAGAACTACATGACCGTAACCACAACCTACAACGGACGTACCTACACCACCACCTACTACTATTACTCAAAAGACATCATTATTTTCACCATCAATACCAAGGGGGAAGTCGAACGGGTAAGCGCCATTCCGAAAAACCAGATGGGCGTCAACACCGACTATTTCATCTCTTACGTGTCCCTCATTCACGGCAATGACATCGTATTCTTCTACAACGAAGATGAAGACAACATGGGCAAACCGGTCAACAACCCCAAACCCAAACTGGTGAACAACTTCAAAGAGTGCATCGCGGTGATGACCACCCTCGGGCCCGACGGCAAACTCAATCGAAAGCAACTTTTTGAGGCCAAAGACCTGGAATCGCTCTTCGTTCCCAGCGACAGCAACCCGTTTGGAAAGAACAAGTTGTTTTTCGTTTCAATAAAACCCAAAATGTTCGGAAAAAGCAATTTCCGACTGGGCACTGTGACCCTGCCGGATTAGTAGGCGCCGCGGTCGATTGTGGTATGATCACAACCCTTTCCGTATAAAAAAGCCCGGCTTGCTACTTGCAGGCCGGGCTTTTATCATGTAACTGCGTTGCAATCAATAAGACTTCGCAAAAAGCACCCTCCTGCTACTGGCTTTCCCAGTCAATACACAAAAGCCTGCTTCTTCCTCCCAACCGAGCGGAATACAGCGAATCGTGGCCTTTGTTTTTTCCTTGATGTCGAGTTCCGTTTCGGTGGTTCCGTCCCAGTGTGCGTACACAAAACCACCTTTGTTTTCCAGCACCTCCACGAAGGCATCCCAAGAATCTACTTTGGTGATGTGTTCTTCGCGGTGGGCTTTGGCTCGGTCAAACAGGTTTTGCTGAATTTCGTCGAGCAGATTGGCCACGTGGTCTGCGATGTTGTCGAGGGGAACATTGGATTTCTCCTTGGTATCCCGACGCGCCACTTCCACTTGGTTGGCTGCTAGGTCACGCTGTCCGATACCCAAGCGAACCGGAATGCCGATCATTTCGTATTCGGCAAACTTGAATCCCGGGCGATTTTGGTCATCGTTGTCTATTTTCACCCGTACCCCTTTGGCGCGGAGCGCCGCGGCAATCTTGTCGGCAGCTTCTGTAAGCTCCGCAGAGGGCTTGGGAATCGGTACAATCACCACTTGGATGGTGGCCAATTTGGGCGGAATAATGAGCCCATCATCATCGGAGTGCGTCATGATCAGTCCACCAATGAGGCGCGTAGAAACCCCCCAAGAGGTAGCGTACACAAATTCCTGCTGGTTCTCTTTGTTTAAGAACTGCACCTCAAAAGCTTTGGCGAAATTCTGACCCAGGTAATGGGAGGTGCCGGCCTGCAAGGCTTTCCCGTCTTGCATCAACGCCTCAATACAGTACGTTTCTTCCGCACCGGCGAAGCGTTCATTGGCGGTTTTAATGCCCTTGATCACCGGCATGGCCATCCACTCTTCCGCAAACTTGGCGTACAAATCGAGGATCATCAGCGTTTCATCCACCGCCTCTTTGGCCGTGGCGTGGGCGGTATGTCCCTCTTGCCACAAAAATTCTGTGGTGCGCAGGAAGGGCCGTGTGCGCATTTCCCAGCGCACCACATTGGCCCACTGGTTGATGAGCAAGGGCAGGTCACGGTAGCTCTGAATCCAATCGCGGTACGTGTTCCAAATGATGGTTTCCGACGTTGGTCGCACGATCAGCTCTTCTTCAAGCTTGGCGTCCGGATCAACGATCACACCGCCGCCATTGGGGTCGTTTTTGAGCCGATAGTGGGTCACCACCGCACATTCCTTGGCGAAACCCTCCACGTGAGCAGCCTCCTTACTCAAAAAACTTTTGGGGATGAACAGGGGGAAGTACGCATTCACGTGACCTGTTTCCTTGAACATTGCATCGAGCGCATCGCGCATGCGCTCCCAAATAGCGAAGCCATGCGGCTTGATCACCATGCAGCCCCGAACCGGTGAATTGTCGGCCAAGCGCGCTTTTTGAACAATATCAAGGTACCACTGCGAGTAATCTTCTGATCGGGGTGTAATTTCCTTTGCCATAATATCAAAATGCTGGATATCAGAACGCAGATACAAAGTGTACGGGGTACGGATGGCCCCCAACAACATCGAATCCGGTGTCTGCTGTTGAAAAAATCGCTGTTTTGGTTAATTGATCGTTAAGCATTTATTTTGGGCGTAACTTTCCCATTTATTGGGTGTCTATATTGGTACGTGGGGCTCGATTGTCCTTATTTTAACGTTTGTTTGGAATCCAAACCTTCCTTTAACCAAGTTTAACCACCGATGCTCCGGTATTTAAAGTCACATTAACCAAAAAAAGTGCACAAAGGTAATATTTTTGACCCTATAAAATTGTGTAACGGAACTCACACAAATTCAAAACCACTTACCATGAACATAAAAATGAATGCGCCGCTCTTGGTTTTCGTCGCGCTGCTCTCCTTCGCGTTTTCTTCAGACGCTGTAGCACAGGACGACCTTTACTACAACCCCTACACCGATGGCACTTCCGCGCCCGCCAACCGCTATCCTGAAGAAAACAACATCACCCAAGTGGCCGACGGAAACGACGAATATTATGAAGATGCCGATGACGATGAATACGCCTACGAGTACTCCTCTCGTATCCGCCGATTTCACCGCCCAGCGCAGGTGGTCGATTATTACGACCCCTTCTTTGTTGACATGTATTACTACGATCCGTTTTTCTCCCCAGGGGTATCCATCTACGTCCACAATTACAACGACTTTTGGTCTTACCGCCGTTGGCAGCGCTGGAATCGCTGGAACAGTTGGGGCTCCTACAACGCAGGTTACGGCATGGGCTGGAATAGTTGGGGCTGGAACAGCGTATATGCAGGCAGCAGTCCTTGGTACAACCCATGGGTGGTAAACAATTACTACTACGATCCGTACTGGACGTGTAACGGCTATAACCCGTACTATGACAACGCTTGGTCCAACAACAACCATTACTACAACGGCGGCAATGGCGGTAACGGCGGCAATGGCGGCAACGGCGGTAACGGCGGGTATGCACCCAAAACCTACACCGGTACCCGTCGCCATGGTTCCAGCGTAAACCCCGGATATGCCCGAATCGAAGATACCAATGGCCGACTCTCTACCGGCCAAAAAGACGTGCCCATGGTCGCAAAACCTGTGAGATCCGGTGGCAAAACCGCCGGCGACTTGGAAAACCCGGCAGCCAAAGCGGCCGTACGCACCACCAAACCAACTGCCGATGGCGGCCGCGAGCCAGCCTCCAATGTGCGAAACACAGAAAATGCCCGCAATGCCGTTGGGACAGAAAAACCCCGCGACAAGGAAACACCCAAACGCACCCCTGATACAGCGCCCATCCGCTCTGCAGATCCGGCAACCAGAAACACAACGCCCCGTCGCCCCACAGAAGACAAAGCGCCAGTGCGAACCAGCGAACCCCGCCCTACACGCCGCAACGACGGTGGATATACCCCCAGCCGTACCGAAACGCCGCAACAGCAGGAACGCCCCATTCGCCGTACCGAAGAACGCACCACAACCCCCAGTCGCAGCAACGAAACACGCACCAACCGCACAGAAAGTACCCCGACCCGCACAGAAAACAATCAAAAATCCAATGACTCAGGCTCTTCTACCCGCAACAACAGCGGAAACAGCGGAAACAGCGGTGGCAGTAACTCCAGCGGCGGCAGCAGCAGAGGCTCCTCTGGCGGAGGGGGTAACAGCAGACCGAATGGTGGACGGGGGCAGTAAATAACTTGGCAATGGGGTGGGTGTTTACACCTGGTTATTTGGTCGCGTCTAAGACAAATAATACCCCTTTGGGGTCCTGCATGCCGACTAAACATTTACTTCAACAATGGGTGGAAACCGGTGTTCGGCACCTTTCCACCCATTCTTTTTCGCAGTGCACGAAGAAACCTTAGATTTATAGTCAACAAAAAGTGGTTGTGCACGACGTGTGCGTGCATCAATTCAATCATCAAAATCACGATAATCACCGTCTCGACAAACCTTTACGCCAACGCAATATGAAAAACAGCTTATTATTCCTGCTTTTTGCCCTGATGACCACCGTTCTCTCCGCCCAAACGGTGGGTGATGTGCTCCGATATTCCTACCTGCAGCCCGGTGGTACGGCGCGCTTTCTGGGATCCGGCGGTTCCTTTGGCGCCTTGGGTGCTGAATTTGGTTCCCTGAGCCAGAACCCTGCCGGCATTGCCCTTTTTCGCAGCAATGAACTGGTGGTGACGCCTTCCCTGCGCTTCTCCAATGTGGATGCCCAACTCCCCGGCAACCTATCCATCGGAGAACACAAAAGCAGTTTTGCTTTCGATAATTTTGGCATACTTTTCAATACAACACCAAAAGAATCCAAGTGGAAAACAGCCAATTTCGCCATTGGCCTGAACCGACAGAACAATTTCAATGCTGCCATCTTTTACGACGGGGATGCCAAAGGCTCCATCATGACCGGACTTTTCGACGACGCCCAGGACGTGTTCAACAACGGCGGCACAGAAGAAGACCTGTACCCTTATGACACCAAACTGGCCTACGATGCACAGGCAATTTTTAAAGACGCCAATACCGGCGCTTTGTCCTATGATTTTAGCGGCCACGAACAGGCTCCCATCTACCGTTCACAGGCGGTGAATACCTACGGCAAAATGAACGAAATGGTGCTTTCTTTCGGCGGAAACTACGATGAAAAACTGATGGTCGGGGCCACCATTGGTGTTCCCTTCGTCAACTATCGCATCGAAGGAGAGTATGTCGAAGAAGATAAATACAACCAGGTGCCGGTCTTTGACAGACTCACGTACACCGAGTATCTCCGCACCGAAGGGGTGGGCGTGAACCTCAAAATGGGCTTGATTTATAAAATAAACCAGACTTTTCGCGTCGGTGCAACGTTCCATACGCCAACCGCTTTCAGCCTGACAGACATCTACAACAACTCCTTCGCGTATGAATATACGGTGGACAGTGTCGGGTATGGCGGCGATACCTATACGCCCGACTACGACGGCGTGTCTGATTACAAACTCCGTACCCCGTGGAGGGCCGCTGCCAGCGCCGCTGCGGTGATCAAAAAACTCGGATTCGTGAGCGCCGATGTAGAAATCGTGGACTACAGCAACAACCGCTACAACTTCACGGCAAATGCTCCCAGTCAGCAAAATGAAATAGAAGAGCGCGCAGTGAATCGCGATATTCAAAAAACTTATCAGCAAGCGCTCAACCTGCGTTTTGGAGCAGAGTTGGTGTTGAACCAATTTCGTTTGCGTGGTGGCCTGAATTTGTTGGGCAAGCCCCTGGCGGGCGACAGCGGTTTTAATACCGCCTTTTCCGCCGGCGCCGGTGTGCGCAACAAATCTTTTTACCTGGATTTGGGTTGGCGCCATTACGCAGGCAAGGGCGCTGTGTCGCCATACGCAAACGCGCCAGTAGCCACTACGGACAATCTCACGAATGATATTCTACTCACATTGGGTTTCAAATTTTAAGCGTCCGCTGTCGGTGAAATAGCTCGGGCTTGGAATCCAACTTTTCACCTGATCATAGGGGTAACTGGCCGGTTGCAGGCAAGTCCGGAAACAATAAAATAGACGTCCTGCTACTTGGCCATTCCTTGTTACCCATCAAGATTTATGTCGGCGGCGAATGCCGATTGACGGCTATAATCCGGTACTCCAAAAGACACGCAGAGCGATGTGTAAAAACACTTCGTGAAAAACATACCTTTGCGCGCAATCTACTGGATACCATGACTACCGCCGAACAACTGCTGATAGAAACCGAACAACACATCAAAGACTTTTTTGCAGCGCAACTCGCTCCAAGCTATGTCTTCCATGACCACGAACACACCGTTCAAACAGTAGCTGCTGCCAAAGTCATTGGCGATGGCTTTCGTTTGAATGAACGGGATATGCTGGTGCTGTTGCTCGCAACGTGGTTCCACGATACTGGCTATGTACTTGGATCAACCGACCACGAGGAACGCGGTTGTGCCAACGCGGAGTCTTTTTTAAGCGGAAAAATATCCGGCACCGACCTTACCGATGTGTTTGGTTGTATCCGTGCCACCAAGGTACCACAAGTACCAACTTCCTTGCTTGAGCAAATCATTTGCGATGCCGACCTCAGCCATTTGGGTATGGATACCTACTGGGAACGGAACGGACGCTTGCGGCAGGAATTTGTGCTTACCCGAAACAGTGTACTCAGTGATCCGGAGTGGGTAGATTTTGAAATCAACTTCATGCTCACCCATGAATACCACACGGCCGTGGCACAGGAAATGTTCAACAAACGCAAAGCAAAGCACATTCAACTGTTGCTCAAGCAAAAGCGCCGACTGAACCCCCATGAAGCGCCAAAAGTGGATGAAATTTCAATATTAGACGAGAAAGAAAAGAACGGTCCCATATCAAAATCCCTCCGTGACAGCGAAAACGACCTGAAAATGGCGCGGGTTGGTCGGGGCGTAGAAACCATGTACCGGACCACGTACCGCACCCACACCAACTTAAGCTCGATGGCGGATAGCAAAGCTAACATCATGCTTTCTGTGAATGCCATCGTTATTTCCATACTCGTCTCCAATCTGCTGCCCAAATTAATAGAGGGTTTTTCCATAAAGCTCCTCATTCCGGTGGTATTGCTCACGGCGACCTGCCTGGGTTCTATGGTATTTGCCACCCTTTCCACCCGTCCCAAGGTGACGGAAGGGAAGGTAACCAAGGAAGCCATCCGGCAACGCAAGGCGAACCTCCTGTTCTTTGGCAATTTTTACAACATGACACTGGACGAATTCCAGTGGGGCGTGAACGAAATGCTCTCGGACCCGGAATTCCTGTACAGTTCCATGAGCCGCGACCTCTATTTCCTGGGCATCGTACTTGCCAAGAAATACCAGTACCTCATCATCTGCTACAATATCTTTATGTACGGATTGATCATTTCAATGCTTGCATTTGGGGTTTCTTTTGCATTTTAACCCACCCATCGTATCATACCACCTTTTTGATCTGCCGCACGCTTTATCAATATGAACCTGGTCATCATCCCTACCTACAACGAGCTGGAGAATGTGGAAGCCATCATTCGGGCTGTATTCGCGTTGTCTGAGCCGTTCCACGTCCTCATTGTGGACGATGGCTCTCCCGATGGCACGGGAGACGTTGTGCGAAAGTTGCAGGACGGTCCGTTTTCAGGCCGATTACACCTGCTGGAACGACGTGGGAAACTTGGCTTGGGGACGGCGTACATCGCTGGGTTTCGCTGGGGCTTGGCGCGCTCGTATGCGTACTTCTTTGAAATGGACGCTGATTTTTCGCACAATCCCCATGATTTGCTGCGGCTCTTGGCCAAGTGCCGCGACGAGGGCGCCGATGTGGCGGTGGGCTCGCGTTATTGTGGCGGTGGGCACTTGGAAAACTGGCCTGCTGACAGGATTATTCTATCCCGAGGGGCATCGCTGTACGCCAGCCTTATCCTTTGGATGCCCGTTTCTGATCCTACTGCCGGATTTGTTTGCTACAGCCGTAACGTGTTGCAAACGATTGACTTGGACAGGATAAAATTCATTGGTTACGCCTTTCAGATTGAGATGAAATACACCGCCTACCGCTTGGGATTCAAGGTGGAAGAGGTTCCCATTACGTTCAAAGACCGCGAGAAGGGGCAATCAAAAATGTCGCTGAAAATTATCCGCGAGGCCATGCTTGGCGTACTGCAAATGCGGTTTAGAAAAGTGCGGCGGGCGGGGTAAGCAACTTGTTTTTCAGCACGAGCAACAGCCCTAGAATTCTCCCTAAAACGCAACTGGTTAGGTGGCACGCTGTCTGGCCCAAAAAGGTCCACTTTTTTGTCTCAGAAGCGACCACGTTAACCAGTTGCCCTAAAACAAGGGAGCCTGCCCGACACTGTTGGAACAAAGTATTGGGTTCCATCGGCATCGGGCAAGCCCTCTTTTACGCGTATTTTTGCAACTACTTTGGGTATGTTGTTTATTCGGCCATCACCGATTCAGCGGTGTGGAGCTCCAGGCCCCAGGCGTCTGCAACGCCTTTGTACACCACTTTACCTTTGACCACATTCAGGCCGAGTTTGAGCTCCAAATTGTCTTCGCAGGCTTTTTGCCAACCCTTTGCTGCCAACTGCTGGGCATAGGGCAAGGTGGCATTGGTAAGCGCCAAAGTAGACGTGAACGGCACCGCGCCGGGCATATTGGCCACACAATAATGCACCACATCATCAATGATAAAAGTAGGATCTGCGTGGGTGGTCGGGCGGGTCGTCTCCATACATCCACCTTGGTCAACGGCTACGTCCACCACCACTGTTCCGGGGCGCATGAGCTTGAGCATTTCTCGGGTGATGAGGTTGGGCGCTTTGGCGCCGGGCAGTAACACGGCACCAACAATCAAGTCGTGCGTTTGGATAAGACGGCGGATATTGTATTCATTGGAATATTCGGTCACGACATTGGCCGGCATCACATCACTGAGGTAACGCATCCGGGCGAGGTTGACATCGAGGATGGTCACCATGGCGCCCAGGCCGGCCGCCATTTTGGCCGCTTGGGTACCCACGATACCACCACCAAGCACCAAGACTTTCCCCGGAGGCACCCCCGGGACACCCCCGAGCAGAATACCACGGCCCTTTAAAGGTTTTTCCAAGAATTTGGCGCCCTGCTGAATGGCCATACGACCGGCTACTTCAGACATTGGAATGAGCAACGGGAGTTGGCGATCTTTGGTTTCCACCGTTTCATAGGCAAGGCAAATGGCACCGCTGGCGATCATTGCATGCGTGAGTTCTTCGCTGGAGGCAAAGTGGAAATAGGTAAAAATAAGTTGGTTGGCACGGCATCGCGGATATTCTTCCGCAATGGGCTCTTTCACCTTCATAATCATATCACCTTTCGCCCAAACCTCATCGGCAGTGGGCAAAATGGTGGCGCCTGCACCCACATAATCCTGATCTTCAAAACCACTGCCAACACCGGCAGTACTCTGAACAAAAACTGAATGACCACGGCGGGTCAGTTCCATCGCGCCTGCGGGCGTAAGCGCAACGCGATTTTCATTACTTTTAATCTCTTTTGGTACACCGATGATCATGAGATATCGACTTTATATGGTTAGAAAAATTGACCGCTACAGGTAGCAATAACAAGGGCATACAGCAATTCGCAGCGCTCAGGGTGGTGCAAAGGTAGGAAAACACTTTGTCCGGAAATCGAAAGAGATTGATCCGAAAAGCTAACTGGGTTAGGTGGCACGCTGTCCGGCCCAAAAGGCTCATTTTTTTGTCTCAGACGAGACCACCTAACCCGTTACGCCAAAAAAAGAATTGACTACGATTGTCTGACATCCAGGTGCAACGAAATACCATCGCTTACTTCAACCAGATCTGCGTGCACCTGATCTGTAAATACCAAAGTATCCGCCAACGTCTCCCCTTTGATGTAATCCCCGTGTTGCGCAACGACCTGTTGCATAAACGGATGCACTTCTACGGTCACCACCACCCGGTCTGTGACCTGAAAATCTTTGTCTTTGCGAATCTTTTGAATCACGCTCACCAGGTCTCGTGCCACCCCTTCCGCCAGCAGATCATCCGACATCATCACATCCAGTGCGACGGTGAGGCGTCCATCGGAGGCTACTTTCCAACCCGGAAGATCTTCAGTGCTGAGAATCATGTCTTCGGGGGTAAGGGTGTATTCATTGCCATTGATGGTTACGCGCAGCGTACCGGATTGTTCAATGGCGCTGATCTGTTCGTTGGTAAGTCCTGCAACCACGGCAGCGGCATCTTTCATGTCTTTGCCGAGTTTACCGCCGAGTGTTTTAAAATTCGCTTTTGCGCCTTTTTTGAGGAGTCCGCTGGCATCGGTGACATATTCCAGTTCCTTGACATTGATTTCGCCCAATATCAGGTCTTTTACGCCATCCACTTCGTGGATAAAAGCCTCATCGAGCACCGGCAAGAGCACTTTTTGCAGCGGTTGGCGCACGCGGAGTTTTTCCCGCTTCCGGATACTGAACGCCAGGGAGCAAATACGCTGTGCATAATCCATTCGTTTTTCCAGCGACCGATCTATTTTAGAAGGATCGGGCAGTACCAGATCGCCCAGGTGGATTGATTCATGGCGCAAGGGGGTATGGTTTGCTATGGCGTTTGCACGAATAGACGCGGTCATGTTGCGGTACATCCAGTCGGAGAAAAAAGGTGCAAGGGCGCACATAAGTTGGTTGGTGACCAACAGACATTCCCAGAGTGTTTGGTAGGCCGCTTCCTTGTCATCGTTCATTTCCCCTTTCCAAAAGCGCCTTCTGGAGAGTCGAACATACCAATTGGAGAGGTGTTCATCGACAAACGATTCAATGGCGCGGGCAGCACGGGTGGGTTCATATTGATCCATTTCGGCGCGATATTCAGCCACCAGCGAGTACAACCGGGAGATAATCCAGCGATCGAGTTCACTGCGTTCGGCGTAGGGCATCACGTTTTGTTCGTCTGCTTTCCAGCCGTCGAGGTTGGCGTACAGCGCAAAGAAATTGTAGGTATTGTAAAGGGTCCCAAAGAGCTTGTTGCGGGTTTCGAGGATGCCCTCGGCGCTGAATTTGAGGTTGTCCCAAGGCGATGCATTGGCCAGCATATACCACCGGGTGGCATCCGCGCCGTAAGCAGCGATGGTTTCGAACGGATCTACCACATTGCCCTTTGATTTTGACATTTTATTGCCCTCTTTGTCGAGCACCAGACCATTGGAAACAACATTTTTAAATGCCACAGAATCAAAACACATCACGGCGATGGCGTGCAGGGTATAGAACCAACCCCGCGTTTGGTCAACGCCTTCCGCGATGAAGTCGGCAGGGAAATTGCGCTGAAAAGCCTCCTGATTCTCAAACGGATAGTGCCACTGGGCATAGGGCATGGCGCCAGAGTCGAACCAAACATCAATGAGGTCAAGTTCGCGGCGCATGGGCTTGCCGGAAGGAGAAACAAGCAGGATATCGTCAATATAGGGGCGGTGCAGGTCAAATTCACCGTTGGCCGCTGTCGCAAGCCGGTATGGATTTTCAGTCATCACCCCTGCCGCTACAGCCTGATCCACCAGTGTACTTAAATCCGCCACACTGCCCACGCAAATTTCCTCTTCTCCATCCTCCGTTCGCCAGATTGGCAGGGGAACCCCCCAGTAACGGGATCGGGAGAGGTTCCAATCCTGAAGGTTGTCGAGCCACTGTCCAAACCGCCCGGTTCCGGTGCTTTCCGGTTGCCAATTGATCGTTTTGTTCAGTTCAGACATACGGTCTTTCGCTGCGGAGGCCCGCACAAACCAAGAGTCGAGTGGGTAATAGAGCACCGGTTTGTCTGTACGCCAACAATGGGGATAATTGTGCGCGTATTTTTCAATTTTAAAGGCTTTGTTGTCTTCTTTGAGGCGCAGTGAAATGAGCAAATCGGTTGATTTGAATTCTTTTTGGGACGACACCTCTTTGGGATAATACTCGGCTTTGACATATCTGCCGCCGAATTCCTCGCCCAGTTCTTCGACAAATTTTCCCTGCCGGTCCACCAATGGGAAAGGCAGTGCGGGATTTTTTTCATTGGGGATGCCGATCATGGGGATACCGGCTTCACGCGCCACCCGCATGTCATCGGCGCCAAAATACGGCGCCGTATGCACCACCCCTGTACCATCCTCGGTGGTCACAAAGTCACCCGTAATTACGCGAAATGCTGCTGCATCCAACTCCGGGCTCGTCACGAAAGGCATCAATTGTTCGTATTGAATACCCGCCAAATCTTTTCCCTTGATTGTCTTCACCACACGATACGGGATCGCGGGCTTTTTCTCCGCGGTATCAAAGGGTACCAACGGAAGATCGGCGTGTTCTGGGTTGAAGTAGGCAGAAAGACGATTTTTGGCCAACACGACACATACGGGAAGGGCATTGTAAGGACTGAACGTCTGCACCTTCACGTAGTCGATTTCCGGGCCAACGGTCAGGGCAACATTACTCGGCAGCGTCCACGGTGTGGTGGTCCAAGCAAGGATGCGCACATCTTCATCCGCCGTGTCAAACAGGGCCTTGGATGCCGCTGTTTGGCGTACCTTGAACATCGCGATGACGGAAATATCGGTTACCTCTTTGTAGCACCCTGGCATGTTCAACTCATGCGTGCTCAAACCCGTGCCGGCGGCTGGGCTGAAGGGCTGAATGGTAAACCCTTTGTACAAGAAAGATTGGCCCGCATCGGTTTTTTTGTCGTAAAGGCGTTTCAAGAGCCACCAAACGGATTCGATGTAATTGTTTTCAAAAGTAATATACGGGTTGTCCAGATCCACCCAATAACCCATTCTTCGGGTGATATCATCCCAAAGATCTTTGTAGCGCATCACGGTGCTGCGGCAGGCGTGGTTGTAGTCATCGACGGATATTTTCTTACCGATATCCTCCTTGGTGATGCCGAGTTCTTTTTCTACCTGCAGTTCGATGGGCAACCCGTGTGTATCCCAGCCACCTTTGCGCTCCACACGGTAGCCTTTTAGCGTATGGTAGCGACAAAAAATATCTTTTACGGTCCGAGCCATCACGTGGTGGATGCCGGGCTTACCATTTGCAGAGGGCGGTCCTTCGTAAAATACAAAAGATTGGTCCGCTGAGCGCTGCGCCACAGATTGCTCAAAAATCTGGTTATCCTGCCAAAATTGGAGGATTTCAGCGTCAATTGCGGGCAAATTAAGGTGTTTGAATTCGCGGTACATCGTAAATCGTTGATCGTTGAATGTTGGAATGTCCAATCAAAAACCCCGCGCGGCACATACCGGGCGGGGTTTCTGTTTTTCAAACAGCCTTACCACGTCAGGTGCGAGCACACTGGCCAATAATAATACCATCAGAAAACTTCAATTGTAACATCGTGGCGCAAAAATACAAAAAAGGGTTAAAAGGCAAAGGATAACCGTATTTTTTACGCATCAATTACCCTAAAAACAGCCTTTTGTACGCAATTTCACACCACAACGCCGCCAGTGTCGTGTGACGCAAGCCTTCCTTTGCGTGTTGTCGTACTCCTACGCAAACCTGTTGCAGCACCTTCTTTGAAATCTTATCAAAAAAGGGGAAATCTTATCAAAAAAAGCGCCCATACACCAGTTTATTTTGGTACATTTGTAGCGCATCGGGTTGCTAACAACAACCTTGCCGGATGGGTGAGAAAGCACACGACCCAACGCGTTACCTAACAAGAACAACCGCATTCATGTCAGTCCACCGCAACGAACAAGACATCATACAAGAAGTACTCAAAATTTTCACGACCCAGTTGGAAAAAGCCGGGCTTCGCAAAACCCCGGAGCGCTTTGCTATCCTGGAAGAGATTTACAAGCGCAACGACCATTTCGATGCAGAAGCGCTGTACATCCACATGAAAAACCGCAGCTACCGTGTGAGCCGTGCCACCGTGTACAACACACTGGAGTTGTTGGTCAATTGCGACCTCGTCAAAAAACACCAGTTTGGCAAAAACCTGGCCCAGTTTGAGAAATCTTACGGCTATAAACAACACGACCACATCATCTGCGCCAACTGCGGCAAAGTGGTAGAGTTTTGTGACCCCCGCGTACAACAAATCAAAAACATGGTGGGTGATTTGCTCAATTTCCGCATCACGCACCACGCACTCAATTTGTACGGCATCTGTGGTGTTTGCCAAAAAGAGTTGGAATTTGGCATTCAACGCAAACAGCCCAAACCGGTGGATGATGAGCCGGGATGGGGTGATTAGTCTATTCAGTAAAGTTTACAGAAACCTCTTTTTTTACGATTTAATTTCATTCACGTGTTATTTACCTGCTTTCAATTCAGCCGGTATTGCGTCAAGGTGTAAGCGTACAAGGTGAACACATATTGGTGGTCGCACAAAAAACGCTTATGTAACGGGAGCATACTGGCCATTATTTCACCCAACCAGTTCCTTGTACATGGCAGTTTACACCACCGACAAAATCCGGAATGTTGTCCTTTGCGGCCACTCCGGCAGCGGCAAAAGCACTTTTGCCGAAACAATGCTCTTTGAAGCCAAGGCCATTCCCCGACGCGGAAACGTCGCGGATGGCAACACGCAGAGCGATTACACCACGCTGGAACAGCAGCGCAAACACTCTCTTTTTGCTTCCGTACTCCACGGAACTTGGAAAGATACCAAAATCAACATCCTAGATACACCCGGCCTAGATGATTTCGCAGGCGAATTGGCCACTACACTCAAAGTAGCCGACACCGCACTGCTGCTGCTCAATGCGAAAAATGGGGTAGAGGTCGGAACAGAACTGATCTGGGAGTACATTGAAAAAAATGAAATCCCCACCATCTTTGTCATCAACCTACTGGACCATGAGAAAGCAGACTTTGACCTGACCCTGGAGCAAACAAAAAATCGCTTCGGAAATCGCGTACTGGCGTTCCAGTTCCCGGTGAATCAAGGCCCCGAATTCAACGGCATCGTAGATGCCCTGCGCATGGTGCTGTACGAGTTTCCCGCTTCCGGTGGCAAACCAGAGAAAAAACCTATCCCAGCCGAATACCTTGATCGCGCCAATGCGCTTCACGCAGCACTCGTGGAAGCCGCCGCAGAAAATGACGATGCCTTGATGGAAAAATTCTTTTCTGAAGGCAATCTCAATGAAGACGACTTGGCTCGTGGACTCAAAATTGGTCTAGCACACCGCCAGTTTTTTCCGCTTTTCTGTGCATCCGGCCTAAAAGACATGGGCAGCGGCCGTATTATGGGCTTTATCCACGATATATGCCCCAGCCCAGCCGATCGCCCAGCCGCCGCACTGGAAGGTGGCGGCTCCAAACCATGCGATGCAAACGCGCGCCCTTGCGTGTTTATCTTCAAAACCGTTCACGAACCCAAAGTGGGCAATGTCTCCTATTTTAAAGTGTATTCCGGGGTGCTGAAGGCCGGAGACGAACTGATAAATGCAGACAATGGTACGGTAGAACGCTTTTCTCAGCTGTTTGAAAGTGAGGGAAAAAATCGTGATCAAGTAGCAGAACTCCGCGCCGGAGACATCGGATGTACGGTAAAATTAAAAGCCTCGCACACCAACCATACCCTCAACCCAAAGGGTTCCGACCTGAAAATTGAACGCATCCACTTCCCGCCGCCACGCATCCGCATGGCCGTCATGCCACCCAGTAAGGCTGCCGTGGAAAAAATGGCCCACGCACTGCACGCCATCCGCGAAGAAGACCCAACACTCTTGATCGAACAAAGCCTGGAACTCAAACAAACACTCATTCAAGGACAAGGCGAAATGCACCTCGACATGGTGCGGCATAAAGCCGAGCAAAATTTCGGCGTAACCATCGAATTCATCGAACCCAGAATCCCCTATCGGGAAACAATTACCCAGGAAATCAACCAAGAGTATCGCCACAAAAAACAAACAGGCGGCGCCGGGCAATTCGCAGAAGTGCACCTCCGAATAGAACCTTATTTTGATGGAATGCCCGCCCCACACGGCCTCAACGCCAAACACATCGACGTGGAAGAATTAAACTGGGGCGGTAAACTCTCCTTCGTCTGGGCTGTCGTCGGCGGTGTTATTGATGCGCGATTCACCAACGCCATCAAAAAGGGTATCATGGCCAAAATGGAAGAGGGACCCGGAACTGGCTCGTACTGCCGTGACATCCGGGTAAGCGTCTATGACGGTAAAATGCACGATGTGGACTCCAATGACATGGCCTTCCAAACAGCTTCGTCTTTGGCCTTTAAAGAAGCATTCCACAAGGCCGGGCCACAAATTATGGAGCCTATATACGACTTGGAAGTGATGTGCGATGCCGCTGTCATGGGCAATGTGATGGGCGATCTACAAACACGCCGTGCCATCATTATGGGCATAGACGCTGACGGGCATTACCAAGTGGTGCGCGCACGCGTACCATTGAAAGAACTGCACCAATACTCTTCCGCACTGCGCTCGCTGACCCAAGGCAAAGCAAAATTCACCATGCATTTCGCCGATTATGGTGCCGTGCCGGGAGACTTGCAAGCCAAACTAACCACCGAATACGCAAAATTGGCACACGATGAACACTGAAAATGTGCCTGTTAACCGTCTAATTGGATGCCGGTAATTCGTCAGGCGCACCTTTGACAGCCTGATACAGAGATACAACCCGCTGATGCTGGGGCGCAGGATGTCGCCCCAGCTTTTTTTTGGAACGTGCGGTGAGGATCAGATTTGATAGACAATTGCGATTTTTTTGGAACAACCGGCTTATCGCTTGTTCGATCCTCCTGTCTGTTGGTCGCTTTGGCAACAGCATTAAAACTGATCACAGAGCAATGCGCGTATAAACTTGACTGTAGCAGGTTTGGTGCTTTGATTGGTGCTTTGAAAAATCTTCTAGGTTTTTCAAGCTATCTATCTGTATCTGATTCGCGCTTAATTATTTGTGCAATAATTGGCGTGATTTCTGGCAACTTATTTCTGATTACATCCCATACGATTGAATAGTTGATCCCTATGTAGTCGTGGATAAGTTTGTCTCTCATTCCGGCAATATTTCGCCACGGAACATCCCTCCATTGCTCTTTTATATCTGCTGGTATCTTTTTGGTTGCTTCGCCAATAATTTCTAAACTGCGAACTACTTCACGTTTTAGTACCTCGTCGTCAATCAAGTCATCCTTGGTCATATCTGGCGATATGCTGCTGTTGATAAACGCACACTCGTCATAAATATGCCTAATGTACTCAATTGGCAATTTGGACATACTCAACGTCGTTTAATATGTGAGGACCAATATATGGGCTTAAGCTTCCTATTGTCACAACCTCTACCTTATATCCCCTAAAAATATTATCCAAAATGTCACAAACCGCCATAAAATTATCAAAAGTCTCTTTATCTTCTTGAAAATCAATAAGTATATCTATATCGCTCCCCTTCTTTTGCGCCTGTCTTGAGTAAGAGCCGAACAAGCCAATTTTGCTGATCCCGTGTTTGCGGATCAGCAACCAATTTGATGAAATTTCATCTTCTATGTCCTTTTTTGTGAGCATAACACCAGATTTTCACCAAAAATACGAAAAAAATTCGTATATTTGGTCAATGGGTCGCGTCTGAAACAAAAAAATGTCCGTTTTGTCTCTCAGACGAAGCGGTATCGGTGGGAGGATCGCTTTGGCATAAGCCATAAACTTCAGTAGAAACTGCTCACAGAGCAATGCGCGTATAAACTTGACTGTAGCAGGTTTATAGTTTTAATGGGTGTTTTAAAAACCTAGAAGGTTTTTAAAACCAGTACAAAATATGAATTTTATTTTTAATTTTCGTATTTTTAAAATATTTAAAGAACTTATTTATGTTGTTTTATACCAATTTAGCGCAAGTTATTTGAGAAGTCAATGTTTGCCTACTATTACTACCTTTGTCCTAATCACCACCCTAAAGAAACCATGCTGCGCACCACACAACACCCGGCGCGAGCACTTGCCTGCTGACCTACCCTTTGGTCGGTTGACCGCACGTGTGAGCACGCTGGACAAAAGCCCTCTGCATGAAGCAATTCTTTTCTATTTTCTCAATTTTATTGACATTCGCGTTGTTCCACCCGGAACGGTCTATTTCACAGTGCAACAGCGCACCTTGCCAAATACCAACTCCAGAGGTAAACGCCATGGATGCGTGTATTTTGCCGGCGCCATCCTCCTTGAACTGCTATTATGGTACCACGACCAGCGATGCACCCGTCTCTTTCCCGCCCTTTTGGTGCTCAACCATTCAGAACAACCATTGGTTTGCTTTTACCGCCGATGCCACAACGGCATCTTTTGACATCTCGGTGTTCGGCTGCGCCTCCGGAAACGGACTTCAGGCCGCCATTCTATCAACCTCAGATTGTGTAAATTTCAATTTTGTTTCGCCTTGCCTGGGTGATATACCGACGCAAACAACACAGACATTGACCGCCACCAGTCTGACACCGGGACAAAACTATTACCTGTGCATCGACGGTAGCGGAGGCGCCTTGTGTGATTATGCCATCAATGGATCGGTCCCCACGGTCAATGGCCCCGCAGACGGGCTTTGTATTCCTTCCTCACCCTCGGGTATCTATACAACCGCCGCGCCTTCTGCTTGGAGTATCAGCCCATCGTCAGCAGGCAACATCATCGGAAGTTCCTCCGGCACCAGTATTACCGTTCAATGGGTGCAGCCGGGCTCTGCACAGGTATGTGCCCAGAGCCTGCAATGTTCCAATGCCCCAGAGAATTGCTTGGATGTCATCGTGGGGGAAGACGTCAACACAGACGAGGACGTTTATATGTGTCAGGGATATTCCGCCAACTGCGCGGGACAAACCTTCTCTCAGCCCGGTACGTTTATTGTCAACTTACCCACGTATTTAAACTGCGACAGTCTGGTACATTGCGTCGTACACTTGATTCCAACCGTTTATACCACGGAAATTGTGCCGATTTGCCAAGGCGGAACCGCAATTTGTGCCGGAGAAGAGTTTACAATACCAGGAAATTACCCCATAAAACTAACCAATTACCAGGGTTGCGACAGCATCATCAACTGTAAAATCACGCTTATCCCAACCTACGTATCGCCCTATGCGTTGATCAATTTGTGCGGTCCTACTACTTTCGAAGTGTGTAACAATACGCTTACGGAGTCTGGGCTTTACACAGAACTTTGTACCGGTTATCAGGGTTGCGATAGTATTGTGAACATCAATCTGGCGATTCTCGAGCCCCATGCCATTATTGCGCCACCAGGTATATTGAACTGTGAAGTGAGCCCTACCCTTACCCTTGACGGCAGCGGGTCTTCGCCCAATAACGCCGTGGGCGGAACCAGTTTCTTTACGTGGAGTGGACCTGGCATCGTAGGTTTCAACAACTTACCTACGGTACAAGTCAACCAGCCAGGCACCTACTGTTTGATTTCGAGGCACGGTCGCGGAGGTGTTTTTTGCTCGGATACCACGTGTGTAAATGTTACAGCCCTGAGTACCGTACCGCAGTTGCCCCAGGTTACTGGCAACCTCAGCCCTTGCGGTGACTCCACGTATATTTACACGGCCACGGCCCAAGGTCTGCCGGCGCCCACCTCTTTCACTTGGATTTTACCCGGCAATGTGCCCTTCACGACGCTGTCGCCCTTCAGTATCCAGGTAACCTGGGACACCGTGATTGCAGCACCTTTGTGTGTTACCGCCAACAATTTATGCGGTTCCTCGCTGCCCTCCTGCCTACCCATCATCGTGCAGGCTCCAATAGAACAACCAAACATGACAGGCCCGGAAAGCGTTTGTGCGAGCGGTGGAGACTATAAATTTGTGATCAACAACTACCAATTCGGCACTACATACAACTGGACGATCCCGCCCGGAGCAGTTCTTTTTGACGTATATGACACGGTATTCATTAATTTTCAAAACGCTAGTTCCGGGCAAGTGTGCGTTACAGCCGAAAATTATTGTGGTGCCGGAACTCCGGTTTGTCTGGGGGTACAAGTAAATGGAATCCCCACCGCTGACCTCAGCAGTGATGCCGAAATCTGCGCCGGCGACTCTGTCAACCTGAATTTCGCCTTGAGTGGGGGCGGCCCTTTCGATGTTACCTGGACAATCAACGGGGATACCCTCACCTTGGATGACATCACCAACGGGCATACCATACGCGTAAGCCCATCGCAAACCACAACGTACAGTATCCTGTATATTGGAGACAATTCAGTACCTGCCTGTGCTGCAACCGTGACCGACAGCGTCGTTGTGACAATCCGGGAACATTACAGCACCACCGATACAATTCAAATTTGTGGTGGAGCGTCTTTGTTTGTTGGCGGCGCATTGCAAACCACCTCAGGCGTTTACACGGATAGCCTACAAACCGTTCATGGCTGCGACAGTGTCCTTGTCACAAACTTACAAGTATTGGCCGTTGACACCTTGGTCTTGAACAGCGTCAGTTGCAACCCGATGCTGGTGGGTACCACCACCCAAATATTGACACAAACAAACGGCTGTGACAGCGTGATTATCCGCGTGGTTGCACTACAACCTTCCGATACCACCCGTATTTTCGACACCAATTGCGACTTGAGCAACGTGGGGATTACCACCCACGTTTTATCCAATGTTTTTGGATGTGACAGCACCGTGATTACCACAGTCACCTTTGCATTGTCGGATACTTCCATGGTTTCAAGCAGTACCTGCAACCCGGCAGCAACGGGCGTTTTTTACCAAAATCTGCTCACCACAGATGGCTGCGACAGCCTAATCATCACCACCGTAACCCTGTTGGAACCAGATACATTGCTGCTTTCCGGCACGACTTGCAACGCCGGCCAAGCCGGTGTTTTCCCC
>CAIZLM010000220.1 GCA_903933805.1 uncultured Bacteroidota bacterium
CACAGTACAAAAAAGCCTGTCTGGTAAAAAATACGACCATCAATCGATTTTAACATACTTTAAAATCGGTTTTTGGGATGGCCTCTCCCCTGAAGTAGGGGGGGGGCTTTTTTTATTGGGGAGGTGGGGGTGAAGGGAGCTGTTCAATGCGCCACTTGCATGACGCGAATGCAGGCTAAATGAGTATCTTTGCGATTTCAAAGGCAGTGTGTGCCTATTTTATTGTTGAAGCCCTCAGAAAGCACCCTATGCGCGACATCACAGACTTAATAGGTAGGATTTGTTTATCTGCAATTTTTATTTTTGAAGCAATAGACTCCACATTTTTTTTCGACAAGACGAGGGATGCCATGACGGAACATGGTTTGCTCTGGTCGCAGGACACATTGTTGTACTGTTCAATTTTTTTGTTGTTCGTTGGGGGTTTGATGGTACTGTTGGGCTATCGTTCAACGCTTGGCGCAATCATGCTGTTAATCTATTGGGTTCCAATCACCTTTATCATGTACGATTTTTGGAATTGTGAGAACAGAAGTGAACTCCGTTTACAGAGTGTGCTGTTCATGAAGAATGTTGCCATCATTGGAGGATTGCTGATGTTGGTCGGGAAGGGTAGTGGTCGATACAGTATAAAAAGATTGCTTGCTACCACGCGGGTACATTGAGGCAAGTTGAAGGTTATCGAACAGTTGCTTTGCTGATTATTTTTGAGAAGTAGGTTGGGACAAAGCGTTTGAGGTACACCCCCAATACTTCTTTGCCTCCGAAATAAGCTTCTTCGGTGTTGTTTTTAATTGCTTGTAGTATTTTTCTAGCCAATCTATCTGGACTCATACCTTTGCCTGTTGTTTCATCCATTGTTCCAAGTTTCGCGCCGGTACCGGTGAGAGCGTTTACACTCACATTGGTGCGCACAAACCCGGGGCAGATGAGCGTTATTTTTATGGAAGAATCAACAAGTTCTGCCCGGAGGCTGTCAAAAAAACCGTGAAGTGCGTGTTTTGAAGCGGCATAAGCAGAGCGGTATGGGGAGCCAAATTTGCCGGTTAGGCTGGTAATGGTTACAATGTGCCCTAGTTGGTGCATCAGCATACTGGGCAATATTGCCTTTGTGAGTGCTACCGTGCCAAAAAAATTGACCTCCATAATTTTTTTGTCAACATCCAGCGATGTATCTTTAGCCAACGAACGTTGTGATATGCCGCCATTATTGACCAAAATATCCACTTTTCCGACCTTTGTTAGGACATTTTGTACGATTTCTGGAATGTTATCCTGCACTGAAAGATCAAGTGTTTGGATGATGACAATGCCAGCCCCGGCCTCGCGACACTTTGATGCTACCCCGAGCAGGGCGGTTTCATTTCTGGCAGACAGCACCAGTTGGGCGCCATGAGTAGCAAATTCCAGTGCCAATGCCTCTCCAATGCCGGAAGAGGCTCCTGTGATCCAGACGCGTTTGTTGTTGAAAAAATTGGACATGGTCAAGTTTGTTCGGTTGTAAAGATGCAATGAAGGGCCAAAATGTATTAAATCAAAATCAGACGCAAAGATAAAGATGCTTATTACAACTCAAGCAGCAGGATAGCGTAGGATACAACTTGTGAAGATTTTAAAGTAGAAATTCGTGCGCATAACGACCTTAACACTCAATCCTGCATTGGATAAAAGTACGTCAACCGACAAACTTCAGCCTGAACAAAAACTTCGGTGCGCACCAGTGCGCCTGGATGCAGGAGGAGGAGGTATCAATGTTTCAAAGGGCATTCATAAACTTGGTGGACAAAGTACGGCTGTTTTTCCAATAGGCGGGCAAAACGGGGAGATACTCCAGCAAATATTGACGACGATCGGGATTCATACAGCTGTGCTGAAAGTGGCTGGAGAAACCCGTGAAAATTTTTCTGTGACGGAGACCAGCAGCAACAACCAATTCAGATTCACCATGCCGGGTATTGAATTGTCTGAGCAAATGGCCGATGAATGCTTGCGAATGATTGAACAGCAGCGCCCTACTTACCTCGTGGCCAGCGGAAGTCTGCCGCCTGGACTGCCAGTGACGTATTACGAAAAGGTGGCTGCTTTTGCCAAAAAAATTGGTGCACGCTTCATTCTGGATACTTCAGGAGCGGCATTGCAAGCAGCAGCAGACGAAGGCTTGTATTTATTAAAGCCGAATTTATCTGAATTGAGCGCGTTGGTTGGTGTTGACAAACTTGAAATGCAGGAAGTTGACGATGCTGCGTTACAGATTATCCGACTCGGGAAATGCGAAGTCGTTGTTGTCTCCATGGGGCCACAGGGCGCACTGCTTGTTACACAAGATCAAACCATGCATATTCCCGCTCCGCCCGTTAAAAAACTGAGCACTGTTGGTGCAGGAGATAGTATGGTAGCAGGGATGGTTTGGGGACTCTCAAACGGGTACCCGCCGATAGAAATGGCGCAGTTGGGTGTTGCCTGCGGTTCTGCTGCCACTTTGAATCAGGGTACGGAACTATTCTTGCGTGAAGATGCTTTCCGCTTGTTGGATTGGATTAAATCGTACGGAGAACGGTTTAGGCTTCGTGATTTGTAAATCACGCATTTTCATCGAAACACGATCAATCCCACGAGCATTGAACATCAAAAAACAGATTATTATATTTATTTTTTATCAATAAATAAATATAATTTTGTGATGTAAATTATAATCAATTAATAATACTGATTTGAGAAAGAATTAATATTCTTTCTCAAAAAAATGACACCGTTCTACCTTTGCAGTCGCGTAAAAGTATGATTTTCACCTGCTCATGAAGCAAGAAGCAATTTTTTGAAATGAAAAATCTTATTCTCTTTGGTCCTCCCGGTTCCGGAAAAGGCACTCAAGCCGCCAAAATCATTGAAAAATTCGCATTGGTTCATATCAGTACTGGCGATCTTTTTCGCTACGAAATGAGCAACGATACGCCCCTTGGTCAACAGGCCAAGGCGTTTATGGCCAAAGGAGAATTGGTGCCTGATAGTGTGACTATTGCTATGCTGCGCAACAAGGTGGACGCTCATCCCGATGCAAAAGGATTTATTTTTGACGGATTTCCCAGAACCATTACGCAAGCACAGGCACTCGATGCGTTGTTGTCGGAGCAGGGTTCTGCCATCCACGCACTCATTGCTTTACAAGTGGAAGACGCAGAAATCGTCGAGCGAATTAAAAAAAGAGGCGTAACCTCCGGCAGAACAGATGACACGAATGAGGCCATTGTACGCAACCGCATTGATGTCTATAAAAGTGAAACAACGCCAGTTTACGACTATTATGCTCAACAGCAGAAGAGCCACAGTATTCATGGGGTTGGTGAAATCGACGAAATTTTTGAGCTGATTTCCGGGGTGGTTGAATCATTGTAAGGAAGTTTCGAGCCGTTATCTCATGGTGATATGTCTAAATTCTCTCATATAAATGCCGATGGCCTTGCTGCCATGGTTGGTGTTCAACACAAACAAGCTTCTCTGCGTACAGCAACAGCCCGAAGTGTGGTTGAATTTCCACCGGATGTAATCTCCGAACTGTACGAAATGGGCGATCTGAGGTCTCCAAAAGGCAGTGTTTTTCAAACAGCAATTCTTGCCGGTATTATGGCATCCAAAAAAACAGGCGACCTCATCCCACTCTGTCACCCCATTACACTGGATCATTGCCAAGTTGAAATTCACCTAGACGACCTCCAACGGGTGATTATTGATTGTACGGCCACTGTTGTCGCCAAAACAGGGGTAGAAATGGAAGCCATGATCGGGGCAAGTATTGCCGCGCTTACTGTTTACGATATGTGTAAAGCACTTTCACACGACATCGTGGTTCGGGAAACCAAACTTATGTCCAAAACAGGCGGAAAACGTGACTTCAAAAGACCATCATAAACACCCAAAACTCGCCAAACCACTACTTGGTAACTTTGGCCGAAACGAGTGGGCTATCTTAGGATCGTCTTGTGCTGTCGTTCAGTCTGTGGCCCAAGATGTTATGGCACATCTTTCCCCCAATCATCGTTGTGCATACGTCGATGCCACGCATCATTCCACTTCGAATCCGGATACTTTGCCAGCGATGTTACAAGCTGGCGCGGAAATAGCATACACCACGGCCACAGACCATGATCAATGGATCATGAAGCCAACAGTCGGAAATCATTCAGCCCGCATATTGTTGCAGGATTGTGATGTAGTACTGGTCAACGGCAATCACCATCCCTCCACCGCTCAGGTCTTAATTCTGGATTCTGCCAAATTGGAATCACTGAAACGAAGGGTGAAACAGCTGACCAATGTCGTACTACTCCTTGTGAAAGACGGATCAGAAGATGTTATAGCCTTTCTGACGGACGTGTTGCCCGATATACAGCATATTCCCAGTGTTTTATTGCAGGACAAGTCGGCCATCAATCAGTTTTTTGAACAGGAAATTAAAAAAAAGGAACCGCTGTTGAATGGACTTGTGCTGGCAGGCGGGCACAGTCGCCGAATGGGGCGTGATAAAGGCGCTATTCCATGGCATGGCATACCCCAACGAGACCACATGGTGCAAGTTTTGCGCCCATTTTGTGAGGAGGTTTTCATCTCTTGTCGCCCAGAACAGCAGCAGGATGTTGGCACGGACAATATTGCGCTGCCCGATACGTTTCTGGACCTCGGCCCATTTGGGGCGCTATTGTCTGCCTTCAGGGCGCAGCCCAACCGTGCCTGGCTCGTGGTTGCCTGTGATTTACCTTTGTTGGGTTCCGATACCATTGATTTTCTTTCGCACCAGCGCCGAGTCAGCAGTACTGCCACCACCTTTAGGAGTCCTTCAGACCATTTACCCGAACCGCTTATTACCATTTGGGAACCTCATGCCTACCCGTTGCTGCTCTCTTTTTTGGCGCAGGGATATTCCTGTCTCAGAAAAGTGTTGATCCATTCGGATGTACACATCGTAGAGCCACCCAGTCCAGATGCCTTGCTGAATGTCAACACCCCGGATGATTTGGACAGTATGCGTCAGCGCCCTGAATTTGGTTGAAAAACAGCCGCTACGGCAGGCCAATGATCAGCCCATACAGTAGTTTAATACTTAATCCAAAAAATATCAGACCGATTAGTCGGTTCGCGTAACGGGTGATGTTGTGTGAGCGGCGAACAATGGTCATACCAAGCCACGCATACACAGACAGGGTGGCCATCGTTCCGAAGGTAATACCTAGGCAAAAAATAAAAACGCTGAATGGGCCATTTTGCCACCATCCTTCTATCCGAAGCCAACTACAATACGTAAACCAATACGGAATTGCCATCAGATTAAAAATACTGATACCCCATCCGCGGATAAATTGCCGGGACAACGAGATGCTTGCAACAGCCGTATTGGTTTGCGGGGCTTTCGCAAAAAAGAACATATAAATTGCCAATCCCAAAAATACCATTGACATCGTCCACTGTAACAGGTGTTCGAATGAAAGGTGGTTCAAAAACCAATCGGAGAGGACCACCGCGATCCAAGCCTGAAAAAACTCGGCTGTAGCAGCGCCCGATGCGAATACCAAAGCTGCTATTATGCCCCGCATTAGAGCGGTATGTGCCACCGCCAGACTGATTAGGCCGGGTGGTATAGATCCCAAAAAACTGAGGATAAAACCTGCAAGAAGGAGTGTCATGTCCAAAAAATAAACGTAACTGGTTAGCGTGGTCGAGTCTGAGACAAAAAAATGGGCCTTTTTGGGCCAGACAGCGTGCCACCTAACCAGTTACAAATAAACAAAGATTGTTGTTTTTTTCTGCTACGCAGGCACCTATTACCGTCTACGCTATTTTCTTGGATTAACTTTGTGCCTTAATTTCTACCGTAACTGGTTAGTTGGTCGTGTTGGAGACAAAAAGGTGACCATTTTGGACCAGACAGCGTGCCACCTAACCAGTTACATTCTACCAATACGTATGTTAAGAATAAATCGCACTGTTCTTTTTTTATCCATATTGATGCTTTCAACAGTTCTTTTTGGGCAATCAACCCCTTTTTTCCCCGACGAAATGGTGGTCTCGTCGAATACCCTCGCCCTTCGGGAGGCGCCAGATAACAGCGCCAAGCAGGTTGCTGCCCTGCGCAAGGGGATGGTTGTTCAATTTGTGGAAGCCTGGAAAAACGGAGAATATGTTCAATTGGATACCACTGACCCTGAATCTCCCTATGCTCCATGGCTCAGGGTGCAAGTTGAGGGAAAAAAAGGCTGGGTCTTCGGTGCATATCTTACATCTGCCATTGGTTTGTTTTACGAAAACGATTACACTTTCGATCGGAAAGTGTTGCCACCAAGCTATTGGTATGGTGTGTATGCACGCGATTCTTTTGCCGATGAAGTTAGAAAAATAAATGTAAGACAAGAGGAAGAGCAGAGTGAAGTCTATGATACCAAAGTGGGTGTGCTGAAAACAGACCAACAAGAGATCAGCAAGTTCTTGATAGCCAGTATTGTGCCTCTTCAAACAGGCTATTGTGGGTCGCTCGGCATTTTTGAAATGCGTGATTTTTTCGGAACAGCTACCTTGGGACCGGGTAGTCAAATTGCCATATACCCGGGCAACGACCTCACGGATACCTTGATGAAGCCCTCTTATGGATTTGCTGCAACCGGATGTGCAGTATTAGAGGAAGGTTACGTACAAGTGCATGATTATAAATTATTACTGTTGGATTTTTCAACAGAACCGCCCTTTCGTCAAGATCTGACGGATTGGGTAAAACCCGAGAATATAGACATCAATCCCACTGTCAATGTGTTGTGGTTTGGCGATTTGGACCGCGACAACAAACCGGATGTTATTCTGCAGGATTGCCCTTACGAGGCCGGCTGTCGGGCATCCCTGTTCTTATCCTCAAAAGCAAAAAAGGGCGAATTGCTCCGAAAAGTGAGTGAACATTTTTGGCCCGGAGATTGAAGCACTACTTAGGCGACCTGCATTGTTATATCATTGGAAAAATTTAAATCACCCATGAAAATAGATTCCCTTACGGCAAGAGAAATGCCGGACAATAGGACTACGGCACCCCATATCCTGCCCATTTACGCCACTTCTTCTTTTGTTTTTGAAGATATTGATCAAGGTATAGATATCTTTAAAAATATTGAAAGTGGCCATGCTTATAGTCGATATGCCAACCCAACAGTGGATACCGTTGCTGCTAAAATTGCGGCGTTGGAGACATTTGGCTTGGGCATCGAGGCGACTGCAGTGATGACCAGCAGTGGTATGTCTGCCATTGCTACTTTGTTGATGGGGGTGTTGAAATCGGGTGACAAAGTGCTTTCGCAGGGGAATTTGTATGGTGGTACCACCGAGTTATTGAAGGGTATATTGGGCCAGATGGGTGTAGAAACAGTGTTTACAGACTTGCGCGACTTGCCTACTGTGGAAGCAATTTTTCGCGGAGATAGCGCCATTAAAATGCTCTACTGCGAGACACCCGCCAACCCAACGCTTGCCTGTGTGGACATTGCTGCATTGTCGGCTATGGCGCATCAATATGGCGCTTATTGCGCCATCGACAATACTTTTTGCACGCCACTTCTCCAGCAACCTTTTGCGTTTGGGGTAGATTTTATTGTACATTCTACCACAAAATTTCTCAATGGCCACGGTAATTCCACAGCTGGGATTGTCGTGGGCCTCGACCACAAAATAATGCGGGAGGGCGTGTGGCGCGCCATGAAACTGGTGGGTACAAATTGTTCACCTTTTGAGGCTTGGCTCACATACAATGGCTTGAAAACCCTCGCCTTGCGCATGGAAAGACACTGCCAAAATGCACAACAACTGGCCGATTTTCTGGAAAAGCATCCGGCTGTTGAAAAAGTTAATTATCCGGGCTTAGACACGCATCCCGATCATTCATTGGCCAAACGTCAAATGCCGGGCGGCTTTGGTGGCATGCTGAGTTTCGAGTTAAAAGGTGGTTACGATGCTGGCATTGCTTGTATGAACCGGATTCAATTTTGTACCCTCGCACCTACCTTGGGTGATGTTGACACCCTTATATTGCACCCTGCTTCCTCTTCGCACCTCGCAGTGCCCAAGGAAGCCCGACTCCAAAATGGAATTACCGATGGTTTAATCCGAATTTCTGTTGGCATCGAAAACATTGCGGACATCAAGGCTGACCTCGTTCAGGCCATGCTGTAATAGGTTTTGCCTTTAAATATTCGAAAACAATGCAGATAACATTACTAAGCATGTTCCTCAGCGCAACGGTGCTGGCCTCGGGCAGCTGTTCTCACAAGACAAAGCCATCGGCCCCAGATCACACTGCGTTGGTGCAGTTGGAAACGAGGGGTTGTAGGGGGTATTGTCCGGCTTTTGTATTGCTGTTTCGAAACGATGGTGTGTTGGAATACGAAGGCATCCGCAGCGTGGAAAAAATCGGTCGCGATACGGTGCAATTAAGCGAACAGGAACTCCGGCAACTACAGGTGGCCGTCAGGGCACTGGGCCTACGGCAATATCCCGAGCGCATTGAAAGCCAGGTGGCGGATGCCCCTACTTCGACCATCACTGTTTTTGATGGAAACAGTCAATATGGGGTGACGGGCTCGATGGATCGGCCCAAGTCAATTTTGGATTTCGAGTTGCTGCTAAAAAACCTGGCGGAGTCGAAAGGCCTCAGGGTAGTAGCTGGTTTTGAGCCTTTGGAACAAACCTCCAACCAAGCTGAAATAACCATCATGTTTTCGCCCGAGGTGAATCCAGGAAATTTTTTGATGCAATTTGAAGAGGTGAAATTGCAAATAGTGCGCCGGGTTTCGGCGGAAAACAACTGGCTTGTGGGTTATAATCCAAGTCAAATCACTGAAACACAATTGTTGGAGATGTTGAAGGGTATGAAAGGCGTTCAGAACGCCGCTCCAGTGTTGAAAAAAAAGCAGCACTAGTGTTATTTTGTAACTGGTTAGCGTTGTCGCGTCTGAGACAAAAAAGTGGCCATTTTTTGCCAGACGAAGCAGATTTTTGTAGGCCGTAGCAGCGCTAGGGTCAAAAAAATCTGCGAAGTATGGCGGAAAATGGGCCTTTTTGGGCCAGACATTGTGCCACACAACCAGTTAGGTTATTTTAATGGAATAGGGTGGTGTTCACTACAAGTACAACAATATTTTATGAATCCAATTTACACATGAACATGAATGATGTAATATTCAAGTTTCTGAAATTCGGCATTGTCGGTGTTTCCGGCGTGGCAGTTGATTTTGGTATAACATGGCTATTGAAAGAAAAGGCCAAGTTTAACCAGTACTTTGCTAACAGCGCAGGCTTTTTGTGTGCGGTGTTTAGCAATTATCTGCTGAATCGTATGTGGACATTTCAGAGCCATGATGCCGCTGTTGGGGTTCAATTTGCGAAATTTTTTTTCGTAGCCCTGGTTGGTCTTGGCATGAACAACGCATTGATATACTTTTTCAATGAGCATCAGAAATTCCCGTTTTATTTTTCGAAGGCCATCGCGACGGGTATTGTCATGCTTTGGAATTTTGTCGCCAATTATCTCTATACATTCTCAGGATAGGTACCGCTTCTCTCAGAGCGCTTCTTTAGGAATTGGATTTTGACCTACAACCGGCAAATTTTATTTCAGGCAGCATTAAATTTGCGCAGGATCTTCCTTCCGCATATGACTGTAATATTTGCCTTGCCGGTAATAATTTTTTTACGCACGGATCTCGATCCCAATGTCGAAACAAACACTTAGCTGCCATACAGCCAATTCAGCGTATTTTTGTAAAAGATCCGCTCCACTGTTTCAATTGGCAGGTTCATTTTTTCGATGAAACGGCCAATTTCCAAGTCGCCCAGTGGAAATGGATAATCCGATCCAAGGCAAATTCTTTCATCTCCCACGATGTCGAGGATATACTGCAATAGTTGAGGATCGTGCGTAGCCGAATCTACCCATATTTTTTTCAGGTACTCCCGTGGAGGCACAGGGTTGTCAGCGGCCACCAAGTCGGGCCGACAGTTGAAACCATGTTCAATACGCCCCATCGTTGGAATGAGGGAACCTCCTGCATGGGCGAAGCACACACGCAAAGCAGGCAGGCGTTCCAAAACACCTCCAAAAATCATAGAACAGGCTGCTCGGGCAGTTTCAGCGGGCATACCCACCAGCCATGGCAACCAGTATTTGCGCATGTCCGCTTCGCCCATCATTTCCCAAGGATGCACAAATACCGCCATGTTGAGACGTTCACAGGCCTCAAAAATGGGAAAAAATTGAGGCTCCCCCAAGTTTAGTTGGTTCACATTGGATCCAATTTGGATGCCGGGGAAACCGAGGTCTTTTATCCTTTCCAATTCTTGTATTGCCAAGTCTGTATCCTGCATGGGAATCGTGCCCAAGGCGATATAATTTTCTGGAAAATCATCCACAATGCCCGCCAAGTGGTCGTTGAGAAACATGGACAGATCTAGGCAATCTGCTGGCTTTGCCCAGTAAGAAAACATCACTGGAATGGTACAAACCACTTGTACGGGGGTGTGGTACAGGGCATACTCCGGAATACGCACGGTAGGATCCCAGCAGTTTTTCGCGATTTCACGAAAAAATACCCCCCCCTTCATCATATTCGCGAAGCCCTCCCTTTCGTGCACAAGGTGGATAAAATCGCCGTACCCGAACTTTTCCGCAAAATTTGGCAGCCGTTCGGGCAGGATGTGCGTGTGCATGTCTATCTTTTTCATCGCCTTGTTTTTGGGTACAACTGGTTTGTTTCTACTACTGTTTCACCAATTTTCCGCTTACCACCCCACTTTCAGAAGTTAATTGCCAAAAATATACGCCATTGGTACATGATTCCAAAGGTGCACGAACAATTTCATGGCCAAGAGCAGACCATTTTTTTGAAAAAACAACACGACCATCGGTGTGGAACACTTCCAAGCTGGATTTGCCCACCAAGTTTTCCAGGTTAAATTGTGCCTCTCCAAGAACAGGATTTGGGGTGATCGTAGCCGCTGCAATAGGCGTTGAGGGCGTAACGACAGGGCTAAAAGCGAGCGCCTCTTGAAGCGAAGCCAGTGCATCTATTCGGCCGAACCCATAGGCATTGTTGGGAATGGCCGCTGCCGGCAGGTTGCCGCAGGCCACGTCGTCATAAGCGGGTATGGCCTGATGTTCCAAGATGTCTTCCAACAAAGCTACTTCGCCGGCCAAATCAGGTCGCGCGGAAAGTATCAGGGCGACGACGCCCACAACGTGTGGACCGGCCATACTGGTTCCACTATAATTTTGATAACCGCCATTCAGTACGGAGGAACGCACATTTTGTCCCGGTGCTGAAATATTTGGTTTAATCCGGTTGCTTTGGTCGATTGTGACGGGTCCACGGCTGCTAAAACCTGAAATGGTATCGTTGCTGCGAAATGAGCCAACACTAAAGCTCTCTTCGAAATACGCAGGAGCGCCATAGGTGGTGGCACAAGCCGATCCAAAGTTGCCATTGCTCACCACCACCATCACCCCGGATGCCCGAAGATTGTTCACCGCGACATGCAGTAATTCATTGATCGTTGTATCAGTACAGCCTTCTACATAATCACAATACCAAGAGTTGTTGATCACATGGGGCGCTTTTTCGGGATTGGGGTTTTGCCCGTCGAGGTCGGTCGGCGCGAGGAACCATTGGAAGCACTCAAGGTACGTGGACGGCCGTCCCCAACCGCGTTCCATGTTGCGGCATCCGATCCATTTTGCACCGGGCGCCACGCCAATTTGGTTGCCCAAACCGTCGTCACCGGTCATGGTCCCCATGGTGTGGGTGCCGTGTGAGTTGTCGTCGCAGGGCGCTTGAGCGCTCAGTCCGCAAGGATTCAGCCCCACAGGATTGCCTAGGGTATCGAGGTTCAAAGGACTGTAATCGTGGATGGCATCGTGCCAATTGTATGGGTGTTCGGCGCTGTTGTTGGCGGCATTCCAGCCCCGGTAATGGGGTTGAATGGCAGGGTGTGCCCATTCGTAGCCGGTATCGGCGCCCCCGACGGTAATACCTTGTCCGGTATAACCAAGTGCCCACACCGCAGGCGCATTTACGCGCTCCACGCCCCATTCGATTCCGTTCCGTTCTTCCAGCGATTCATCGGAAACACTTTCTGGGCCGGAGAAGAAAATCCAAGGGTCATAGCCCACAAATTGCACCTCCGGCAGTTGTGCCAATTGGCGTATCACTGTTTCGGACGCGTTTTTTATGGCCAGCGCATTTACCAGAAAAAGGGTATTGCCACCGGTGTTGTTTTCTTGTAAAATGTGCATGGCATGTGCCTGCGTGCGCTGAGCGGTCTGCTGTAATTGTGAAAAGACATACTGTGCTTTGGCAGATTTGCCGTGGATATGGTTGACGTTTTTCAAGTCAGATTGTGCACCAAATGCCACCAAAACATCAGATTGCGCTGACCGATTCAGTGCTGCCAGGACTTCCGGAGCTACTTTGTTGCGCCAAGCGTGGTCGTTTTGTCCAAAAAGTTGAAGGCATAATCCTTGAAAGAGCAGGCATGTCAGGATAATATTTTTCATAGTAGCAATTGCGTGTAAGCCGATAGATGAAGAAATGAAGAGACCTCGAGGGTTGAACGGCTTGTTTTTCAGCTTGTTATCCAACCGTTGGGGCTGTAAAGATCGGGTAAGTCTGCTGGATGTCTCGGTTGAAAACCAACATTTTGTCGAAGCAAGACAGTTAGGCCATCCGGAGCATCGGGATTACAACTTTGGGCGTTTGGCCATGGCATCCTGGATAATCTGCCAAATGCGTGCTCGTTCATGGGTGTCCAAGGGGAGTCGTGGTGCGCGAACGTGTTCTGTGCCGAGGCCGGTTGCAACTTCAGCAAGCTTGATATACTGCACCAATTTGGGGTGAATATCGAGTTCGAGGAGGGGTAGAAACCAGCGATAGATGGCAGCGGCCTCGGCGTATCTGCCTGCCTGTGCCAGTTCGTAAATGGCGACGGTTTCCTTGGGGAAAGCATCTACGAGTCCGGCAACCCAACCATGCGCGCCGAGGAGGAGACTTTCCAAGGCAATGGTATCAACACCGCACAGTATCTTGAACCGGTCGCCGAACCTATTGAGCATACGGGTGACATTGCTGACATCTCGGGTGCTTTCTTTTACCGCTTCAATGGTCGGCCACTCGGCCATTGTTTCAAACATGTCAAGGGTGACCAGAATTTTGTAATCCACCGGATTGTTGTAAATCATGATGGGCAGAGAAGTTGCATTTGCGACGGACTGAAAATATGTGAGTGTCTCGCGTGCATCGGCGTTGTATCGCATGGGTGGCAGCAGCATCAGCCCGGATGCACCGCATCGTTCGGCTTCTCGTGCCGCTTCCGTGGCAGCGCGTGTGGTTTGTTCCGCGATGTTCATCACAACGGGGACTTTGCCGCCTACTTTTTCGACGGTAAAACGTACAAGGTCGTATTTTTCTTCGTTCAGCAGGCTACTTGCTTCTCCAAGGGTACCGCCCAACACAACACCGTGTACGCCGGCATTCAGTTGCGCCTGGAGGTTGCTTTCAAAGGTGGAGAAATCAAGGGAATCATCGTCTGTGAAGGGCGTTGTAAGCGCTGGATAAACGCCTTGCCAAAGGACTTTCATGGTATAGCTGATTTGAGTGATGTAAAGCTCAAAAGTACCATTTCCCAAGCGTGCCACCTAACCAGTTACCGCAATGATCAAAATACAATGCCCCTTGTTGGTGTTTCTAACACCAACAAGGGGCATCATAAGGGCTGTTTTTCAACAACCTACCACGTGGATGGCGTATAGTATTTGGCCTGAAACCACCAATTCGAACATCTCGTTTCCGATGGATAGGCTCATAAGCGCCCAGTTTTTACCCATGTTATCGGAGCGGAAAATGCCGGCATTTGTGCTACAAAAAAGGTATTTGCCAGCCTGTTCAATGGCGTAGATCCGTCTGGAAGACGGGCCGCTTTCGTCCATCTGGTATAAAAAAGGAACCTGCGGAAGGTCCTCATCCATACGCTGCCAGGTTTTACCACCGTTGGTGGATATTCGCATTCTGTTTGATCGGCTGGGGTCTTTCCAGGTTCCGCCCTCTGTAATGGTAACCAAACCGCCCGCGACGCGTTTTGAATGCCAGGCTCCAAAATCTTCGGTCAGCACCAAAGTCCAATGCTCGCCGCCATCGGCAGAGTGCATTAAGCCTTCGTAGGTGCCACAAACCAACTCCGTTCCCGACGCATCCGCCGCGACAAGGCTGTTGATGCCCGTGTCATTGATCACCTGTTTCCAACTTACACCGCTGTCCACAGATTTGAAAAGGCCGCTTTCAACGCCGACGAAAAGCGTTCCGTCGGAAATTTCTAAAACACTGCGTATCGTTTTGTCTTTCAGGGTATTGTGCATCGGTATCCAAAGATCACCTTGGGGTATTTCTTTAAAAAAACCTTTTTCGTAACAACTGACATACAGCCCAGTTTGACCGAGAAAAATATTGGTAATTTCCATGTTTTGGAGTACCTCCGTTTCCCATATCGGATCTTTGGTGGTGGTGCTGCTCCGGAACAATTTGCTGCCGGATGCCAGCACAATTTCACGACCGTCTGCAACAACGCGACCGACCGACAAAGAGTCTGGCAAACCAGCACTGACATCTTCCCAGGTCTGGCCAAAATCGCGGGATTGAAAAACGATGTTTTTTGCCGCAGGAATGGATTTTGCAGGGATGATTTTGGGTTGGGTATTGCCCTTGGTTTCAGTTAATTGGGTTGTCTGTTCAAGTTGGTCACAAGCAAAAAAGGATTGAGCCAGCAGTATAAGGGATAAAATATGGAGGTACATACTGTAATTTGGTAGGTGAAATTGATGGGTCAAAGATGCGGGTCGGCAATGATCAGGCAGTATTTTGGGTGTAAAAGAATGTAAAGGAATTGTAAAAAGGCCGTTACGGGTTAGGTAGCGCCCCGTCTTGCCCTAAAAAGCGGTTTTTTTGTCTCAGAAGACGACTGCCCAACTGTTTGCAAAATTGGTCCAGATAGCATACCAACTGACCAGTTATTCGCAATAATTGTTGTAATCAGCTACGCTTGTATTTCGTAATACCGGGCGCCCAAGGTGACGCCTTCTTGACCGATGTGATCCAGGGCCCAACGGCCCTTTTGGGTCAGGACGGTTGTTTGCTGTGTTCCCTTGTGCAGTGCTTCGTACTGATCATAGTCAATAGCCTGTCGCTGTGCTATTTTTTCAAAGACTTTGAAATGTCGCACCACGTTTTGCCAATCTTTTTGGACAGTGGCCTCAAATACTTTTGCTTTGGATCCGCTGCCGTAGGCGATAAATCCGAATCTTTTTTTGTCTAGGGCGGTATTTTCTGCCAAGTCGCACTCGAGGGTGCTCATCAATGCCAGGAAAATGGAGGCGGTGTAGAGGTTGCCTGTTTCTTGGCTTGCGCGCTGCGCTTTTTCGAGTTTTTCGGCCACGAATTGTTTGTAAAGTGCTGATTCACTCACAGATTTCATGAAAGCGGCTTTGGCTTTTTCTTGGTTTTTTGGATCTGGGTCGGAGGATATATCTGGTATTTGGAGATTAAATTTTTGAACATCTTTGTCCCAGGAGCCTTTTTCCATGCGTTCGGTTACGAACTGTTCTACGAACATCCGTTTGGCATGAAAAGCGTAGGGCAGGTGAAAAATCATGCGGGCCCAGCGTTCGGATAGTGCCGGAAATTGTCCGGTTTTCATGACGCCATCTTGGGTTGCGCGGCGGCGGAAATCAGCCAGCGCTTCCACCATACGGTTTTGGTAGCATTGGTTGGAATATTGGCCGTCGAAAACAGGGGTTTCGCAATATTGTTCTCGGCGGGGTTTGTAGAAGTCGTGGACACTTTCCATGGCCACTCCGAAGGTACGTTGCACAGCCAAAAGTCGTGGTTGGGCTTTGATCAACATGGCTACGGCACCGGCGCCCTGGGTATATTCTCCGGTGGATTGTAATTCGTATTTTGCGATATCGCTGGCGACCACAATGCCGATGTTCCGTTGGTCGGCGGCTACCCAGTCGAGGGTAATGTTTAGGGCATCTACCGCACCGATGCAGGCGAAGGTCATATCCAGGACGTCACAGTGTCGGAAACAATCAGCGCCCCATTGTTTTTCCAGTCGTTTTTGTGCCATTTCAACGGCATAGGTTGCGGTGGGCTTGGCGCCGTCGAGGGCGCTCTCAGTCCCGAGGTAAACGCGTCCAATTTGGCGAGGATCGAGGTTGTTGCGTTCGATCAGCTCCACAATGGCTTCGGCGGCCATGGTGGCGGCATCTTCATGAACATCGCAAATAGCCATTTTGTACAATCCCAGTCCGCGGGACAGTTTTTCGTAAGGTATTTCGCGTTTTTCAGCGAGCGTGCGGATGTCCAAGAAAAGTTTCGGCACATAAAGCGCCATGTCGTCGATACCGATGGTCATGGTTTGATTTTTATTGTCGGTTACTGATTAGAATTTTTGGCAGCAGTATTACCTTGCTGCCAGATGAAACGAATGGTGAATGTTGGAGAGGGCTGAATAAACCGGTGGTGTCGGCAATGGTACGGGGTGCGAAGTTAAGTCGCTCAATTGATTTGTCGGTAAGTCGAAATGAACGAACGTTTTTTCGGTTCTTTGCGCTGCCAAACAGTTTTTATTGCTAAATTGTTTACATTATGCCAAAACTTGATGATCAAATGAAGGTTGCCATTGTAAAAATGCCGGCGACTGAGAAAGACAAGTTGTTGTTGCGGCTCATAGCCAAGGATGAAAAATTGGTACAGCGACTAATATTTGAACTCTTGGAGGGGGGGGCGACTTGTGATGCGCGAGCAGCGGCATTAAAAAGTCAAATACAGGAAAGTTTGCAGCAGGGTAGGGAGTACCAATTGTCTCCGGGATTGCTGTTGATGTACCTGCGCAACTGGAATGCTCGCATTGCAGAACACGTTCAAGCAACGAAAGATAAGTCAGGCGAGGTATCGCTTACCTTGTTTATGTTGGCAGAAGCGTTTCGCATCCACCGGAGTATGCTCGATGGCTTTTCAGATTTCCGCAGCGATACGTTGGCGCCGTATGTGGTAAAACGGACCAAAACGATCCTCGGTAAGGCCCAAAAACTCCATGAGGATTATTATATTGAGTTTCGCCGTGACGTTCAGGAATTGCTGCAACAGATCTGGTCCTTTCGTCCTACGGCGAATTATGCTAAAAAAGAAGGGCTACCCAAAAGTTGGGATTATTAAAATTGTGCCCGAAACCCCGTACTTTTGCATCCAATGCAAGCTGGAAAAATACTGCTAAACCACGATCATTTTGCCCTCGTTATCGAGCGCCTTTGCCACCAGTTGCTGGAAGACTGGGGTGATTTCTCCCACGCCTGTATCATTGGCATCCAACCACGTGGTGCTCTGCTTGCCAACAGGATTCACGTGCGACTCCAGGAGTTACTCGGCAATCAGCACATTGAATACGGGAAATTAGACATCACATTTTACCGAGACGATTTTCGCATGGCGGAGGGAGGCCCCTTGATGCCTCATCCCAACGAAATTGATTTTGTTGTCGCCAATAAAAAAGTACTGCTCATTGACGATGTGCTTTACACCGGCCGGACGATTTCAGCGGCCTTGTCGGCCCTCCAACATTACGGGCGCCCCAACGCTGTGGAACTGCTGGTACTGGTTGATAGGCGCTTCAACCGCCAGCTACCTGTTCAGGCCGATTACGTGGGTATCAGCGTGGATGCGCTTGATGAGGCATACGTCAAGGTGCGGTGGCAGGAAAAGTATGGCGAAGATGCAGTGCTACTGTTTGACAAAAAACAGGACGCTGCGCACTGATTTTTTACACCTGCTCATATTTCAGGCTTTTGTAGGAAGACTTACTAGACGGAGCACTAGGATCTTTGTTTCCAGATGACCTCTTCTGCTTTTAATTCTTGCGCCAATTTCCTGGCCAGTACAAAAAACCAGTCAGAAAGTCGGTTCAAGTACCGCAGTACCACATCGTCCACTGGCTCACCGGCTTGCTCCAAAGCAACCGTCAGCCGTTCAGCGCGGCGGCAAATGGTGCGGCAAAGGTGGCAGTAAGACACGGTTGTATGCCCCCCTGGTAGGATGAAATGCCGTAGTGGGGGGAGGGTTTCATCCATGTCATCCATGTCTTTTTCCAGCAATAAAACATCGGTTTCAGTCAAATCGGGAGCAGGGAGGCTTTTTGATGGGTCGGATGCCAAATGTGCACCGACGGAAAAAAGGCGATGTTGCACCGTTTCGAGCATGGTTCGAACGTGTGTCAATGTGGTGCCATCGCGCAAGAGCCCGATGAACGCGTTTAATTCGTCCACCGTACCATAAGCATCTACCCGCAAATGGCTCTTGGGCACACGACGCCCCCCAAACAGGGCTGTTTCTCCGTTGTCTCCAGTTTTGGTGTAAATGCGAAAAGCCATAGTAGGAATTTTTGGAGTGGTCAGTTGCTAGTAGGAAATATTCAAGGTAACTGGTTAGGTGGTCGCGACGGAGATGAAAAAGTGGGCCTTTTGGGCCAGAGAGCGTGCCTCCCAACCAGTTACTATTTGAGAAGGGTTGACAAACAACCGCGAAGTTATTTGTCAACCCTTCCCAGTGCCGTTAAAAACGAAGTGCGGCACAAAAGATTACTGGTTGCCTTTCCCTTGTTCCTCCTTCGCTGCTTCTTTGGTGGAAGGTGTTGTTGGGTTGATGCTTAGTTCGAGCGCTTTCACTTCTTTTTCTTTTCCGCTGTGTGGATTGGAATTGAGGCAAGAGCTGTCCATATTCGAATAATTGATGGGAGCAAAAGGTTCTCCATGGAGTACGGCCCAAGTGGTGGGCGCCCATTCAGCGATGGGTTTGCGGAGTTCAACCTTCTGGGTGCGAGCCTGAGCCAGTTGGAGGCGATCGAGGAGGACTGATTTCAGTTTGGGTTTTGCCATGTTGACGGCTGCTGCAAAAGGCAAATCGCCACCGGAAAGCAGGAGCTCCAACAGGGTAACGCTGTGGTCCAGCGCAGCTTTTCCATCAACTGTTCCGCTGAACTCCAGCAGTTTGAGGGTAGCTTTATAGTCGCCTTGTTTGGCTTGGCTGAGCTGATCTACGTATTTAAAATTGGCCCAACCGGCGGTACTGAGTACGGATTCAAAAACAGTTACATCAACGTCGGTATTGTTGTTTTGAGCCACCAATGATTGCGTGGTGAAACAAAAAAAGCAGAGCGTGATGGCTAGGAAATTAGCGTTCATAAAAACGATTTTGGATGATTATTAGATTGTAATTACTCAGAGGGTATGTTGTCTGGCCCAAAAAAGCCCATTTTTTCGACTTAAAATCAATCAAGTAATGAGACGTACAAGATTTTAGAATGCAAATGTGCACGTTTTTTTTGAAAATATTTACCTTACAACGTTGGCTATTGCCAGTATGTTTTTTTGTTGCGAACGAAAAGCATACTTTTGCGCCACTTTAACAGTATTCACCCTTTCAAATAACAACTTCGTATGGGACGCGCGTTTGAATTCCGCAAAGAAAGAAAATTTAAGCGTTGGGCCGGCATGGCCAAGACTTTCACCCGAATAGGCCGCGAAATCGCGCTAGCTGTAAAATCCGGCGGCCCCAATCCTGAGTACAATTCCCGTCTTCGGGTAGCCATTCAGAATGCAAAGTCGGCCAACATGCCCAAGTCAAACGTGGAAAGTGCCATCAAAAAAGCTTCTGGCAAAGAAGCTGAAAATTTTCAGGAAGTACTGTACGAGGGCAAAGGCCCTTCCGGTATTGCGGTGTTGGTTGAAACAGCCACAGACAATCCCACCCGTACGGTTGCCAACGTGCGCATGTATTTTGATCGCTGTGGCGGAGCACTCGGCACCTCCGGCAGCGTTACTTTTTTGTTTGTCCATAAAGGCGTTTTTAAAGCAAAAGCAGAAGGCCATGATTGGGATATGCTGGAATTAGAACTGATTGACGCTGGATTGGAAGAAATTCGCCGCGAAGAAGACGAGGTCGTTTTGTATGCTGATTTCAAGGATTTTGGCACTTTGCAAAAAGCGTTGGAAGACCGCGGTATCGAAACAACCAGCACGGCACTGGAGTACCTGCCCACCACCACCAAAAAATTGGATGATACCGAAATTGAACAGGTCATCAAACTCATCGATCGTCTCGAGGAGGACGATGATGTACTCAATGTGTACCACACCATGGACATGTCGGAGTAGTACCGTTTTTTATTCGACAGATAACAAAACAACGATCGCCATTCAGCTTGCTGGGTGGCGATCGTTGTTTTGACATATAACGCAGCAGCTTGGCTTCAAACGGCAACTTTATTAACTACCCAACCAGTTACTTATTTTGTAAATTTTCATTTATCAATAAACAGAATTTAATGTTGTATTGAACGATTATTGTCATCGTTTACAGAATATTAATTTAAAAAATTCGTTTTAAAGCCTAATTAACCGTATTTTTGCAGCCTTGAAAACGATTCGAATATTTTTATCAACCTAAACTTGAAAACAACGCTTATGACAACGAAGAAAGTAACCACCAAAACAGTAGCCGCCGAACAACTGGACACTCCAATCAAAGCAACGAAACAAGCCAAAACCCAAACGATAGCAACGGTAGAAAAAGCAATAACACCCGCGTCTGGCAAGAAGGCCGCGGCAGCCCCAAAATCAGTGCCCACGTCAAAAGTTACATTTACATTGCCAAAAGAAGCGGTTGAACAGGCAGAGACAGTAGCCGTTTTGGGCGACTTCAACAACTGGCAAAACGGCGTGACCCTCAAGAAACAAAAAGACGGATCTTACGCGGCGTCCATCGAACTCGAAAAAGGCCGTACCTACGAGTACCGTTTTCTCATCAACGGGGAAAAATGGGAGAATGCCTGGAACGCAGAAGCATACAAACCAACACCTTTTGGCGCATTTAATTCCGTCGTTACAGCCTGATTTTGTCCAGATAACGCCCTCAACAGAAAAGCTACCGATTTCTATTGCTATCTTTGCCCTTTATTTTTTAAGTTTACGGACAACATGAGGGACAGACAGATATTACTAAACCGCATTGAAGACGCACTCAACAGTATTCGTCCGCACCTTTTGGTAGATGGTGGGGACGTTGAGTTCGTGGAGCTTACTGATGATATGCACGTGAAAATAAAGTGGTTGGGCATGTGTGAATCTTGTAATATGTCGTCCATGACCCTTCGTGCCGGTATCCAAGAAGCTATTTGCGGAAATGTACCGGAAGTGGTGGGCGTTGAAGCGGTGAATGGTATTTGATTACCATTTCAATCGTGCCTGAACTTTCCACACACGCTCTTTTCCAATGGTTCCGCTGTCTGTGACAGTGCGTCTCGTATTGGTTTGCTCCATCCTGCCCTCCAGTCTTAAATTTCTGGTTATATTCCACTGTAGGTTGATGTAATATCGGGTTCCACCACCAGCGAAAGCTGGAATGGATACGGCGGAGAACAGGTCTTTTTCAAAGGCATATACCCTGGTATCGTAGTCTTCTGTATCAAAAACGGTGTATCGTATTGAACCAGAAACAGGTGATCCCATTATTTTCACGACGGCTTCCTGATAGGCGATATACCCTTGTGATGGTTTCAATGATGCTACTTGGAAGGTGGTCCATTCCACGCGTGAACGAAGTTCCAAGGATCGGTTCACCTTGCTGATGGCATGTAATCGGATACGATCTCTTCGGTTTTCTATCAGGCCTGTGATGCCTTCCAAGTTGCTGTCGTGTTCCTTTGTTTCTGATTGCCACAAGATGTAAGCTGAAAATGTTTTGCTTTTTTGCCATTGCAAACGCGCCAGAAATTCGCGGCCCCTCGAAGGAGCGCTGACGCCAAATCTAAGCCAAGGGTGTTGCCAGGCATCTGCGTAAAAGTTTAATTGCCAACGTCTTATCCACCGTATATCTGCACCAAGGAATAGTCCATGTTCGTTGTTGGCCCCGGAGGACTCAGCGAATGGGGCCGCATAAATGGATTGGTAGTCTCTGGCAAGCGATCGATGCACGGCACTGAGGGTTACATTGCGGTGCGCTGAGAGCAACAATCCATTCACGGTGGCCAGTCCACCGTTATCGCTGCGGGCACTTTCTCCAAACACAAAAAAATTATGCCAGCGCCAGTTGTAGTCAACACTTGCGCTGGCCAGCTTTTTTCCGCGGAAAGCGAATTTTCGGTAGGCTGCCGGCGCGGGATTCCAAGGTTTGTCGTAGGCAATGAGCAGCCCGTTGGCGCTGATTTGCCCACTGTGCCAGCGGTAGGTGGAGGAAATGCCTCCAACGCGTTCATGCAGTGATTTTTCGTCGGCAATTTCACTGCTGTTACGGTGGTATCCGGAGGTTTGTAAGGAGGTGAAGAGAATATCTGCGGCCTCTTGGTCTGTGGAATCCGGGTATTGCACGTTGCCATCGCGTCGGCGGTCGGAAAAAAGGGCGGTAATTTCCAGGTGTTTTCCGAGTGAAAAAGTACTGGCAGCTCCTCGAAAGAAGAACGTTTCACCAAAAGCCCCATAAGCGTTTATTTTTCGTCCTCCGCGGGCTACGGACACCGTTTCGGCTGATTTTCCGGGCGAAAAACCGGTTTGTAGGAGTAGTCCCTGCCCAAACCGAGCAGAAAAATCACCCAGTGCGAGGGTTTTTACCCGGGAATTGAGCGGTTGGACAAATAAATGGGCGCTGTAAAAGTCGAATCCTTTGGGATTGCTTTTGTTGAACATAGCTTCTCCGGGATCGCTTTCTGCGGTAAATCCGAAGCGCATTCGCCCATCAAAGGTGTGGCGATAGCGAATGGCCAGGGCAAATGGCCCGCCTTCCACTTGTCTGCTCTGGCCAAAAGTTGAATAATTGGGTGGGTCGGGAAAGCCACCGCGCAGAAGCAGTTCGTTTTCGCCCGTATAAAAGCCATTCCACCATGGCGTGTTACGGGTATCCAACCCAGTTGTTATCGTTGAATAGGGTAGGATCCGCCGAATGTCGCTGAGTTCCCAAGTGGGGATTGCCTGTAATTCGTACACATTGAGCAGCGGGCCAAACTGGTCGCGATAGGCAAAGAAGTTTTCAATCTGAATTTCCTGGAGGAGGTGGAGGGCTGTGATGTCTTCCCGAGAAGCCTTGTTGAGATCGAGTGGATGGTCTAAGAGCAGATCCAGATTTTCTAAAAACTGTTGGGCGTCGGATTCAGAAGCGGCTTCATTGTCGCGGAAAAAGTTTTCGAGTAATTCCGAGGATGCGGGCTCGTCGTCTTGTGCAGCCACAGAAAGTGGGGCAAAACAGAACAGCACCACCAGGGCCATCAGCAGCTGTTTGTATGCGAAATGGGGAAATTTGGGCATTCCTGACAGGTTTTTTTATTTCGGTAACAATGATAAGACAAAAAATTCGTTTTAACAACAATTTTGGTCCGTATAAAAGTGCCAAATGAACCGCTACAACCGCTACTTTTGCGCACAATCTTTTTAACCAGTAAAAAATATTTTCTCATCATGAAAAAAACTGTTTTGGGTATTCTCGCAGGCTTGGCCCTGACTTTTTCGATGACTTCCTGCGGTGAAAAACTGCTCACAGAAGATCAGGTTCAAACCGAAATTCAGAAAGGTTACGACGCCGGAAAGGCTGCTGTCGAAACTGAAATGGATGCAAAATGCCAGGCCGATTTCGAAACGCGTGTTACCGCTGAAGTGGATCGCTTGAAAGCAGAGGCCGATGCCGCCGCTGCTGAAATGGCGCCTGCTGCGGGTAAATAATACCCCCGATTTATTCTTACAACATTACATCACCATTATCAATCGAAAAATTCTGAACAATGAATAAGAAAATGATCCTTTTCGGTGCTGCTGCGTTGGTTGGCAGTTTTGTACTTGCTTCTTTCGATAAAAAAACCCTGGCACAACAAAAAGAGGAAATCGCGCAGTCGGTGACCACCAAATTGGATGGCTTGCGCTCAGAAAAAGAAACGGCTTGTACTGAAACCGTGAACGCAGAAGCCAGCACCCGCTACCAAACATTTGTTGCCGAAGCCGCAGCAAAAGAAACCACCAAACCAGTGGTGGCAGGTAAGAAAAAGCCGGTAAGCAAGGGCCCGAAAGTTGACCCGAAACCAGTGCCTACAAAACCTGTTGACCCACAAAAAGGTCGTGGTGGCGCAGTACAACAAGGCAACGTTGAACAACAAAAAGAGCGCGGTGGCGCTGTAGAAAAAGCAAATCCGGAACAGCAGAAAAAACGTGGAGGCGCTGTTAAACAAGGCGGCGGCAAATAATACCAACGCCCTTACGGCAACAAAAAATAGGGGTATGGCGCAAGCCATACCCCTATTTTTTAATATCAACCAGTTCGGTTGCACGCTGTGTAGCCTTCAAAAGGCCCACTTTTCGTTTCAAACGTGGCTGCTCAACCTGGTTAAGGTTTAATCATGCACCCGTTTATTTTGAGTACGAAAAAGTTGCGGTGTCCGTTGTGTTGTCGGAAAATGTTACAACATAGCTGCCCGACAATGTTGTGCCGGAAATGCTTGCCGTACCCACAAATTTGCGGCCCGTAGGATCCACATAATCAATGGACAACGTTGTGGCGGAAGCAGTGGAAGTGGCAGGACGGTCGATGGTCGCGTCACAGATGGAATCAAAACCGCCAAAATTAGAAATAGAAATCACGGTTTCGCTTTTACGCGTTACAATAGCAGGACTAGCCAAGTTGTACGTACCCAATGGAGTACCGGCTGTGCTCGCTGTAACCACGTCGGAACCAAGGTAAGAACCCAAGAACTTGGTTGTCCATTCCGCTTCGCAGTTAGTACCTTCGTAACCATCCCCACATTCGCACGTGCCGTCAAGACAAGTGCCGTTTCCACAGTCAACATCTTTGCAATTGTCACCACAAGAGGTGATGGTAGTTGTCATAAAAGCAGCAACCAGCAGCGCCGGAAGGATGAAAAGTTTTTTTAGCATGGTTTTGAAATTTTTTGTGATGTTAGAAATATTGAGTTTTGTAATTTAATTTCACGCAAAGGTAATGCCTTGTAACACTCTTTGGAAGTAAACAATACGTTATTGCAGGCAAAAGCTAGTAAACGTGCTGTTGGACAAATAATTGTTGTTTTTTTTAACAATTTTGTTGGGGTCAATCGGGTTGATAATATGGCTCCAGCCTAGGTTGAGGACTTTTTGGAAGTTTTTTTTTGGACTAGCACAAAAAAACCCACGAAAATTCGCTTAGAATTTTCCGTGGGTTTTGTGTGCAAAGGCCGTGTTCTGCAAATGAATACTGCGGACTAATTGGTCATTTTTCAGCGTTTTTTTCAGCGCAGTCCGGCATTGATTTGTTCGAGCACGGTAGATCCTGGGCAAAGTTGGTGTTGTTCCACCAGGTTGAGGGGCTGTTCGGTTGTGTGAAGGATACTGTGTAAATCGCGGCTTTCTGTGTCAATGTAAATCAGTCCTGTGAGTATTTCCCCTTGTGCTTTGGCCTGATACAACCGGTTGACAGCTGATTGCCGGTCGCGCGGATCCCAGTCTTTGGCCAACTTGCTGAGATGAATGAGCGATCCATCGTGCAAGGGCACCGTTACGGCGTCTCCTTCGTTGTATTCGGTTGTAATTTCTGTCATCATGGGCACAAAATCTACAGCAGCCGTTGCTTCCATGTGTTCCCGGGTGTAGTCGTAGGATTTTGTGGAACCGACGTTGTTGTTGAAGGTGACGCAGGGAGATACGACGTCGATCAGTGCGAAACCGGGGTGAGACATTGCCGCTTTTATCATGGGGATGAGTTGTTCTTTGTCGCCCGAAAAACTGCGCGCAATAAATGTTGCGCCCAATTCCAGGGCAAGGCCTGCCATATCAATGGCGTTGTACATATTGGCGGCCCCAGTTTTATTCACAGATCCCTTGTCGGCAGTGGCAGAGTCTTGGCCTTTGGTGAGGCCATAACATCCGTTGTTCATGATGATATAGGTGATGTTGAGGTTTCGGCGTATGGCGTGGACAAATTGGCCCATACCAATGGAAGCCGAATCGCCATCACCTGAAACGCCGATGTACATCAAGTCTCTGTTGGCGAGGTAAGCGCCGGTGGCCACGGAGGGCATCCTGCCATGTACGGAATTGAATCCGTGTGAATTGGCCAGGAAATAGGTGGGCGTTTTGGAGGAACAGCCGATACCGGAAAGCTTGGCCACTCGATGGGGTTCAACCGCCATTTCGAAGCAGGCTTGTATGATGGCGCCACTGACAGAATCGTGTCCACAACCTGCACAAAGGGTGGATAAAGCACCTTCGTAGAATTTACGGGTATAGCCGAGTTTATTTTTGGGGGATTCCGGGTGTCGAAAAACGGGTCTTACGAATGTCATTGTGTTGTGTGTTGTTGTGTAAAGCCAGCAAAAGTTGTTGTTACGCTGCTATTGGTGCGATGCTGTGATCAGCATGATTGGCGGGGGCATCGCTTACTCACTGGACTCAGCACCGGGAGGCCCTATTTTTTCCGGTACAAAAGGCGGGGGTAATTTTCCGACCAGATTTTTGAATATTTTTTGGCGAATCAAATCGGCTGTAATGGGAAAACCATCATAGTTTAATATCGAGTATAAATCTGACGAATCTGTGCCCAGTTCATTGATCAACAAGGATTTAAACTGCGCATCTCTATTTTGTTCAACCACAAAAACCCTTTCGTGCTCGTCAATGAATGTTTTTACGGCATCGCTGAACGGGAACGCTTTCACCCGCATGACATCGAGGGGGATTCCCTGTTCTTCCAGCAAGTCTTTGGCTTCCAGTGCTGCATAGGTTGTGGTACCGAAAAATATCATGCCAACATTGCTTTGTTTTTCCTGTTGGTAAAATTCCGGTGCGGGCACGTATGTTTTGGCGGTCTCCCATTTTCGGGCCAATTTGTCCATATTGCGCACGTAGGCAGGGCCTTCTTCTGTGTAAGTTGCGTATTCATCGCGGGAGGTACCGCGGGTAAAAAACGACCCTTTGGTGGGGTGGGTACCCGGAATCGTGCGGTAGGTGATGCCGTCGCCATCCACATCGAGGTATCGACCGAATCGCTCGATTTTTTCGAGTGCCTCGGCGTCTAGTACTTTTCCCCGTTGGTACACCTTGTTGTCATCCCAATGGAGGGGTGGCGACATGTTATCGTTCATGCCCAGGTCAAGGTCAGTCATCACCAGAACTGGGGTTTGTAGCTGTTCTGCCAAATCAAATGCAGTGGTCATGTGTTCAAAACACTCAGCCGGTGTACTGGGGAAAAGCAATACTTGTTTGGTGTCGCCATGGGAGGCATAAGCGGCTGCAATAAGGTCGGATTGCTGGGTTCGTGTTGGCATACCGGTGCTGGGTCCGCCCCGCTGTACATCAACGAGCACGGTGGGTATTTCAGCGAAATAGGCGAGTCCTAAAAACTCGCTCATGAGGGAGATACCGGGACCGCTGGTGGCGGTAAAAGAACGAGCGCCATTCCAATTTGCGCCGATGACCATGCCAATAGCCGCCAGTTCGTCTTCCGCCTGAACAATCGCGTAATTGTTCTTTCCAGTATGGGGGTCCACGCGGAGTTTTTTGGCGTATTTTCCAAAAGCATCGGCCAAGGAAGTAGAGGGGGTGATGGGATACCAGGCCAACACGGTTGCGCCTGCGTACACAGCGCCAAGTCCGCACGCGCTGTTTCCATCCATCAAAATCCAGTCTCCCACGTTGTCACGCCTTTCGACCCGAAGGTGTGGGAAAGGGCATTGGAAATGTTCTTTTGCGTATTGAATACCCATTTCCAGCGCTTCAAAATTGGCGGTGATGAGTTTTTCTTTTCCCTTGAATTGTTCGGTGATGATCTGGTGGAGCACCGGCACCTCGATATCGATCAGCGCAGCGATGGCGCCAACGTACACCATATTCTTGAGCAATTGTCGCTGCCGAGGGTCGGCAAACTTGTCCATGCACAATTGCATCATGGGCACTCCCAGGAAGTGAATGTCATCGCGCAACAAATCTTTGTGCAAATCTTTGGTGCTGTCGTACAAGAAATAGCCGCCAGGCTTTACGTTGGCGATGTCTTTTGGGATACTTTGCGGGTTGACGCTCAGCATCAAATCGATGCCTTCCCGTCGGCCCAGGTAGCCTTTTTCACTGACGCGTACTTCATACCAGGTGGGTAATCCTTGGATGTTGGAGGGAAAAATATTCTTTGGTGACACGGGAATACCCATGCGGAAGATAGCCTTGGCAAACATGGTGTTCGCACTGGCTGATCCAGTGCCGTTTACATTGGCGAAGCGAATGACGAAGTCGTTGAGCACTTGTTTGGAAGGGTAATGTTCGATGAAATGAATCAGTGCTAAAAGTGATTTGGGTGGTGATGTCTCTTGTTTTGGGGTTTAATGGTAACGCGTACGTTCAACGCCAATAGACATCAGGAATATTTTATGCCACCTGCTTTTGCAGTGTTGTATAAATATTTTTGCATATCCCAAGCGGCCGTTGGACATCGTTCTGCGCAGAGTCCACAGTGGAGGCACACATTTTCATCTTTGATCATGACGCGTTTGGTGGGTAGTTCGGTTGAAACATACAAGTCCTGGCTCCATTCATGTGCGGGAGCGTTGAGTTGTGTTCGCAACGTTTCTTCCGTATCATTTTCTGTGAAAGTAATACAGGAGGTAGGGCAAATATCGACACAGGCATCGCATTCGATGCAGCGTGCGGTGGTGAATATTGTTTGCACATCGCAGTTGAGGCAGCGGTGTGCTTCTTTCAGCGCTGTTTCTGGGTTGAAACCCAGTTCGACTTCCAGCAGACGGTCTTTCAGGGACTTTGCCTTGTCAGCGTGGGGTACCTTGAAACGCAGATCGGGCGCTACATCGCTTTCATACATCCATTCGTGGATGCCCATTTTTTGGTGGATGAGGTTGGTATAGGGTGATGGCCGCTGTTGGATATCTTTTTCTGAGCAATACAAATCAATGGAAACGGCTGCGGAGTGGCCTTGGGCGACTGCGGTGATCACGTTTTTAGGGCCCATGGCGGCATCACCACCAAAAAACACCTGGGGCAGGGTGGATTGGAACGTTTTTTTGTCCAATACCGGTATTTCCCATTTATCGAAGTCTATTCCCAGATCGCGTTCGATCCAAGGGAATGCGTTTTCTTGTCCCACGGCGATGAGTACATCATCGGCTTCCAAAAACACTTCCGGCTCACCGGTGGGCACCAGGTTTCTTTTGCCATTTTCACCGTAAACGGCTTGTACTTTTTCGAATTTCATGCCCACCAATTTCCCATTTTCTATGACAAAAGATTTTGGGACATGGTTTTCGTAGATGGGAATACCTTCATGCTCGGCATCTTCAATTTCCCAAGGAGAGGCTTTCATATCGGTTTTGGGGCTTCGAACCACTACTTTCACGGCATCGCCACCCAATCGAAGCGAGGTGCGGCAACAGTCCATGGCCGTATTGCCTCCGCCGAGTACGATTACTTTTTTGCCAATGTTGGTGGTGTGTTCAAAGGCTACGCCGGCGAGAAATTCAATGCCGATGCGAACATTGGCGCCGGCCTCCATACGTCCGGGGAGGTCAGCCAAGTCGCGCCCACGTGGGGCGCCGGTGCCTACAAAAATGGCATCGTACCCTTGGCGCAGTATCTCCCGCATGCTCGAAACATAGGTAAGAAACTGGGTATGAATACCGAGGTCCAGAATGTACCCCACTTCTTCATCCAGCACACTTTCTGGCAAACGGAAGGAGGGTATTTGGCTTCGCATCATACCGCCACCGGCGGGTTGTTCGTCGAACAAGTGTATTTCATAGCCCAAGGGTGCGAGGTCACGTGCCACGGTGAGCGATGCAGGCCCGCCGCCAATGAGGGCGATTTTTTTTCCATTCGGGGTAAATGGTCCCTGGGGCATCAGCGCTTTTACATCACCTTTGAAATCAGCGGCAACACGTTTCAAGCGACAAATAGCCACCGGTTCTTCTTCCACGCGCACGCGGCGGCATGCAGGCTCACAGGGGCGGTCGCAGGTACGTCCCAAAACGCCTGGGAACACATTGGATTCCCAATTGATCATATAGGCCTCAGTGTAGCGTTCTGCAGCGATGAGTCTGATGTACGCGGGGACGGGGGTATGTGCCGGGCAAGCGTATTGACAGTCCACTACTTTGTGGAAGTATTCGGGGTCTTGAATATTGGTTGGATTCACGATGCAGGTTCTTTATGTCAACGAATCGGAGTGCCAATGTAGGGGGTTACCCCAAGTTTTTCAAAAATATTTTTTTAGAACAAAACAAATGATTGAAAAAAAGCAAAAACCGGGAGAAAGCAGCCTGCTTCTTCCCGGTTTTTTCAGGTAATTATTTCGAATATTGAGTCTTAATAAGAATAAGAAACTGTTTAATACAACCAAATATGAAGGGTTTTCAGGGATTAATGGTGTATTAACGGTTGAAAATACCCTGAAAACAATTTAATTTTGACTGTATGGCAACCGATATTAAGGTTTTGATTTTTTGCTGATCACTTTTCCATTGGCATCAATTTGGATCACTTCCATTCCGAGTTCTTGCAACCCCGGCAATGTTTTTGCGGCATCGCCGGCGAGGAACCAACCGAGGTTGTCGGGTTGAACGATGGATTTTGCTGTCAGTTGAACGTCTTTCAGCGAAAGGCCTTGCACCTTACCGCCGTATTTTTTCCAATAGTCATCGGGTAAATTGTATTTGATTACATCGCGTAAGCTACCATTAACAGCGGCGTTGGTTTCCCACATTCCACTCATCCCAAGCACGGTATTTTGTTTTGTTTTGTCAAACTCTGCCTGGGTCATTTGTTTGTCACCGACGAATGCATTGACTTCTTTTACGACTTCTTGGATGCTTTCTTTTGTTTTGTCGGTTTGTACAGGCGCCATCACCAGAAATGGGCGTTGGCCCCGGGTATTTTGTATCAGCGACCGTGATCCGTAAGACCAGTGCTTATCTTCTCGGATATTCATGTTGATACGGCTGGTAAAATCGCCACCCAGCACATTGTTCATCTGCTCAATGGCCATTTCATCCATTTGTCCGTATGGTTTGGTGAGGTATCCGGCGACGATGACGCTTTGTTGGCTTTCCGGGCGGTCGATGAGAAATATTTTATGGGCGGCTGCAGATGTTTTGACTTCTGGGATGATTTTTTTGGGTACATCTCCTTTTTGCCAGGTACCGAAGCGTTTTTCCAGTTTTGCGGTTAATTCTTCGATGGTAATGTCTCCGGTGACCACCATGGTTGCGTTGTTGGGCCGCATCCAGCGGTTGTAGAAGCCCTTGATATCCTCTAGGCTGATACTGCCAACGGATTCTTCTTCGCCGCTACCGCTCATGGGCATGGCATAGGGGTGTCCTTCACCGTACAACAAAGTGGGCATAACGCGCATGACCATACTTTGAGGATTCTTTTTTTCATTTTGAATACCACTTAATTGTTGTGCTTGTAGGCGTTTGAAATCGGCGTCTGGGAAGGAAGGGTTCAATACAACATCGGCCATCAGGTCAAAACTCAGGTCTAGGCTTTGTTTGAGCGTATTGAGGTTTACGTAAGAGTTGTCCAGATCGCTGTTGGTGTTGAGGGATGCGCCGAGCAATTGCAGGCGTTCGTTTATTTGCAGGGCGTTCAGCGATTTGGTTCCTTCGTCCAGCATGTTCATACCCAAACTTGCGAGGCCCAATTTGCCGCCGAATTTATCGGTGCAATAACCGGCATCAAACATGAGGCTTGCGGAGACGGTGGGGCTTTCCGTGCGTCGGGCGAGTACTACTTTCATGCCATTTTTGAGTGTGGCGCGCTGTAATTCCGGGAACGAAGCCATGGCTTTGGTGTCCACTGTTGGTGGTTTGCTGCGATCAACTTCGGAGTTGGTGACGGAATATTCTGGAAAGGGGTCGCAGATCAGGGTGATGTCGCCGTCTGTGAGCCACTTTGAAGCGGTCATCTGGACATCTTTTGCGGTAGCGTCGTTGAACCACTGGTTTGTTTTTTTGTAGAAATCAGGGCTTCCGCCGAACACTTCATTTTCGGCGAGGAGGTCACTTTTGCCACCGAATCCGCCAATTCGTTCCAGACCTTTGATGAAGCCGGCGAAATACGCTGCTTTGACCCGGCGCATTTCATCTTCTGTTGGGCCGTTGAGGAGGAAATCCTGAAGGATTTCATGGATGGCTGTTTCTACTTCCGCTACGGTTTTGCCTTTTTTTACATTGGCGATGATGGAGAAAGTACCACCGATTTCGGAAGGGCCGTTGTATGCCTGTACACTGGTGCAGATTTGTTTTTCGTACACCAGTTTTTTGAACAAACGGCTGCTTTTCCCAGAAGCCAGTGCACTGGCAGCGAGGTCTAGGGCTGCATTTTCGCGGTTCCCCCATTCAGGGGTGTTCCAAGAAAGCACCACGCGGGATTCAGGGACACGGTCTTGGTAATGCAAGCGTTTGCTGCCGGTTCGTTTTGCGACGTTACTCTCAGGACGCGCGATGACCGGTCCAGCCGGGATATTGCCAAAGTATTGCAGCACTTTTTCATACGCGGCATCAGCAGTAATGTCACCGGTGACCACCACTACGGCATTGGCAGCGCCGTAGTAGGCTTTAAACCAAGCGTGCACATCCTCCACAGAGGCAGCATTGAGGTCTTCCATTTCACCGATCACCGTATGTCCGTACGGGTGATAGGGTGGGTACGACTCTTTTTGTAGGATGTCCCAACCAAGGGAGTAGGGTTGGTTTTCCCCTTGGCGCTTTTCGTTTTGCACCACGCCACGTTGTTCATCAAGTTTAGCCTGATCGATGGCTCCCAGGAGGTGCCCCATCCGATCACTTTCCAACCAGAGCACTTGATCGAGTGCTCCGATGGGGATGTTTTGAAAATAGTTTGTTCGGTCTTCGTTGGTGGTTCCATTGAGGTCTGTGCCGCCGATGGCCTCCAAGGCTTGAAAATAGTCGGTATTGAAATGCTCAGAGCCGTTGAACATGAGGTGTTCGAACAAGTGCGCGAAACCAGATTTCCCCAGTTTTTCATTTTTTGAACCGACATGGTACCAAACATTTACAGCAGCAATGGGTGCTTTGTGGTCTTCGTGCACCACCAAGTGAAGGCCGTTTGGCAGGATGTATTTTTTATAGGGAACATCAATCGTTGCAGGGTTGTACACGGGGTAATCTTGAGCATTAACCAATGTAGGCGCGAGCAGCGCTAGTAAATAGATAAAAAAATGGGCTTGTTTCATGCGTTGTTTTGATGTTGAATTGGTGAAAAGCGTGACAATTAGGTTATAAAAAAGCCACTGGAATCAGCCATGCTATGGTCTGATTTCAGTGGCAAATGTCTGAAAATTGTCCTATGGTTCTCCAATAATTCTGCTAAAATAGAAATTATTAGACGAAAAGTTTGAAATAAGGGGTGAATATTGTGCGTGACAACGAATAACATGTTGTTATGGATACGTCAGTAAGGGCAGCGAAATGTCATGTATTCCCCCTTTGCGCGCATCCTGCTAATGGTAAAATATAGCGCTTTAAAAACGCAACCAGATATCAAACATCAATGCCGAAAATGCCTGATGCCAGTCATGACCATGGCCATACCGCGTGCATCGCAGGCCTGAATGGAGTCTTGGTCTTTCATAGATCCGCCGGGTTGTACCACAGCCGTGATACCGGCTTCGTGGGCGATGTCAACACAATCTGGAAACGGGAAGAAGGCATCACTGGCCATAACGGCGCCATTCAAATCAAATCCGAAAGCGTGTGCTTTGGCGATGGCCTGACGCAGCGCATCTACCCGGCTGGGTTGTCCGCAGCCCATACCGATGAGTTGGCGGTCTTTCACCAGCGCTATGGCATTGGATTTCAGGTGTTTGCAGCATTTTGCAGCAAACAGGAGCTCCCCGGTTTCATCGGGTGTAGGCACGCGTTTAGTCACGGTTTTGAGGTCTGCCTCGGTTTCGGTCTTGAGGTCGGTATCTTGTTCGACAACACCGTTGAGTAGGCTTCTGAAAGAGCGTTTGGGCACGTCGAATCCCTTTATTTTGAGTAAAATACGGGGTTCTTTCTTTTTAAGCAGTTCCAGCGCATCTTGATCGAAGTCTGGAGCGATCAGTACTTCGTAGAAAAGCTTGTTGATTTCTTGGGCTGTGGGCAGGTCAACTTTGGTGTTGGTTACGAAAATACCACCGAAAGCGGAGGTTGTGTCACAGGCGAGGGCGGCTTGCCAGGCTTCGTGCAGGGTATTTCGTCGGGCGATACCACAGGCATTGGTGTGTTTGAGGATAGCGAAGCAGGGTTTTCCGACTTGAAATTCGCGCATCAATTGGACAGCGGCATCGATGTCCACGAGGTTATTATAGGAAATAGCTTTACCATTGAGTTTGTCGAAAACTTTCTCGAATTCGCCAAAAAAAACGCCATTTTGGTGGGGGTTTTCACCGTAACGCAGGATATCAGAACGGTGGATTGAATATTTGAAGGAAATATCGGTTGTTCCTTCGTTGAACCAGTTAAAAATAGCGATGTCGTAATTGGACGTAACCTTGAAAGCGCGTCTGGCCAATTCGCGGCGATTTTCAGGGGTAAAAGCGCCTTGTTGCGTCGTCAGTAGGGTATGAAACAAACTGTATTCCTCTTTTGAGGCCACCACCACGACATCGCTCCAGTTTTTTGCTGCTGCCCGAATGAGTGAAACACCGCCGATGTCAATTTTCTCAATAATTTCCGCTTCATCGTGGGTTGTGGCGACGGTATCCTCAAAGGGGTACAGGTCAACGATTACGCAATCTATTTCGGGAATTTGATAGGCTTCGAGTTGTGCCAGATGATCAGGTTCGCGCCGTGCCAGTAATCCACCAAATACAGCCGGGTGGAGGGTTTTCACCCGGCCATCGAGGATACTTGGGTATCCAGTGATGGATTCTACGGGAATGACCGGAATACCGAGTTTTTGAATGTAAGATTGGGTTCCACCGGTGCTGTAAAGTTGCACCCCCAAGGCGTTTAGTTGTTGGATAATCGGCTCGAGTCCGTCTTTGGAATAAACAGAGATGAGCGCTGATTTGATTGGTTTACTGTTGTTTGCAGGCATATTTTAGCTGAAAGAGATCAATTGAATGTGAAGCAACTGGTTGGGCGGCACGCTGTCTGGCAAAACATGGCCACTTTTTTGTTTCAGATGTTTTTTCGGCGCAAAAATACCATTTCAACAGCGTAGTTTTCCCAGGTTATCCGTTGAATTCGACAGTTACAGAGATGAATTGGATCAAATGACCCATTTTTCAATTTTCACCACCGGTTTGGGATAATCAGACAAGCCCATTTGGTGTCGTTCGGCAGCGTTGAACAAATCGGGGCGGTGTACTTTTTCCGGGGGGACATTCGAAAATTCTGGGCACCAGTGGCGGACAAAATCTCCCGATGGGTCGTAGGTTTTTGCTTGGGTCAAGATATTAAACACACGGTCTTCGCGTGGGTCGCTGCCCACCCCGGCTACATAATTCCAGTTGCCCCAGTTGCTGCACGGATCGTAGTCAATCAATTGACTTTCAAAGTATTCAGCGCCCATTTGCCAGTTTACTTTCAAGTCTTTCACCAAGAAAGAAGCCACGTTTTGGCGGCCTCGATTGCTCATCCATCCGGTGTTTTTCAGTTCACGCATGTTGGCGTCAATGAAGGGGATGCCGGTTCGTCCCTCTATCCACAGGTAGAGCAAATCCCGGTTGTTTTTGAGTTGTCGCAGTGGTTTGTTTTGTACGCCACCCTTGAGAAAAATCCTGTTTCCGTGTTTTTTTCCCATCAGCCGAAAAAAATCGCGCCAAAGCAATTCAAAAAAGAGCCAGTGTGTACTTTCGTTGGCGCCACGTTCGTTTTCGAATTGTTTGAGTTCTTGGTAAATCAGCTTAGGAGAGAGGCATCCTTGGGCAAGCCAAGGTGAAAACCGGGAGGAATAATCAGCGCCAAGCAGTCCGTTTCTGGTTTCTTTGTAAGTAGAAACGAGGTTCTTTCCCCAAAAATAGTAGTGTAGCCGGCGCAGGGCTTCTGTTTCACCGCCTTTAAATGCGAAGCCTTCGCGGGGGTCTCGTACGGCTGGTTGAAGGTTGAAATCTTCGAGGGTAGGCAGTTTGCCGGGTTCTATGCCAACAGGCAAAGGCGGAATTATCAACGGTGCTGGCAGGGGTTCTCTGACCGGCGTAATGTCCTCGTTTTCCTTTCGGAACTGAAAAAAATAGTCGGGAGTATGCTGCACCGGCATGGGCAAATCCTGGGTATGGTACAGCATTTTTCCACGGGTGTAGATGAGTTCCACGCCGAATCCCCATAATTTTGTTTCGAGGCCGTCTTGTACGAGTACTTCCTCTTGGGTACGTTCGCGGTTGCAAATCACCCAAGAGGCTTTCAATTCTTGGGCAAGTTCGGATAGGATCGTCTCTGGTCGTCCGACCCGTATGATGAGGTCGCCGCCAATTTTCTGAAGGTTTTTCCGGAGATCATCTACGCTTTCCAAGATGAATTGTGCTCGGGTACTGCCTGTTTTTCGAAATCCAAACCGCGACGCGCCTTTGAAAATTCTTTCGTCAAAAATATAGACAGGCAACACTTCATCACCCATTCGGAGCGCATTGCAGAGCGCCTCGTTGTCGTGAAGCCGTAAATCTTGTCGGAACCATACGATGGCGCGGCGTTTCATGGGCAGGTAGTGTTGTGGGTAACAGAAGGGCTGGATGTAAAGAACATAGGAGCGTATCGCAAAATGAAGACTGTGACTATAAACTTTAGGATTCGCCTTTTGTTTGAAAAACGCCTGTTTATAATGCGACTATTTTCAGCCTATATTCAGCCGAAGCATATCGTCGGGGACATCAATACCGATTGTTTCCAATTCTGTTATTCCGATGGCAATTCTGATACCTTTTTCCATCCAACGCAGTTGCTCCAGGGATTCTGCTGTTTCCAGAAGTGAGGGTTTAAGTGCAGCGATTGTTTGCAGGGTGTCATGCCTGAAGGCATAGAGGCCAATGTGTTTGAAAAAATCATGGTATTGGAGCCAGTCTTTTGTTTCTTGGCCTCTTACAAAGGGAATTGGGTGGCGACTGAAATAAATGGCTTCTCTTTTTTCAGAAAAAACCACTTTTACCACGTTGTTGTTGAACAGTGTTTCTTCTTGGGTAATTTTTTTTGCGAGGGTTGCGATTTGGACATTGGGTTTTGTGCGCAGTGTTTCGGTTAGTAGGTCGATTTGCTCGGGTTGAATAAAGGGTTCATCTCCTTGAACGTTGACTATAATTTCTGCTGTGGGGAACAAAGAGGCCACTGCGGCACAGCGGTCGGTGCCACTTGGAAGATCGCTGTCTGTCATGAACACGGTACCGCCCATTGCCTGAATGTGATCGTAAATTCGGGCATCGTCGGTGGCTACAACCACGGCATCCACCACCTTCGACTTGCGAACTTGTTCCAACACCCTGGATATCATAGATTGTCCCTGAATGATTGCCAGGGGTTTTCCGGGAAAGCGGGTGGATCCAAATCTTGCGGGAATGACAGCAAGAATTCGGGGGTTGTTTTCGTTAACCATTTGTCAAAAATCGAAAGTTGCTAGATTGAGGCGTATAGGCTTTATTTTTGCGCCAGAAAAAGACTGCATTGTTATGAAGATGTACTTGCCCCTTGTTACGCTTTTGTTCTTTTATTTCACCCACAACGGCGTTGCTCAGGAATCTGTGGAGCCTTTGAGGCTATTATCTTCCCGTGATTCGCTGTTGTTGAGGGTGGATAGCGGGAAAAAATACGTACTTCACCCAGTAAAGCCCAAGCAAACACTTTTCTCCATCGCCCGTTTCTACAACCTGAGCTTGGAAGAATTAATTGAAAATAATACCAATCTCCGAGATGAACCAACCCTTAAAACAGGCACACAGCTAAGCATCCCGACGCCCAATAAAGCCATCAGACGCTACAAAGGTACTGGTTTCAAGTCGGCTGATTTTAGCTCAATTTACTACGTTGTGCAGCCCGGTGACAATCTTTACCAAATATGCAAACGGTATTTCGACATGCCTGTTGACAGCATCGCCAAGCGCAACCGACTAAAAGATAACAATATTAAGCCGGGACAACGCTTGCATGTTGGCTGGATGGGCACAGAAGGTATTCACGCTGATTGGCGGCCTACCATCGCGGGCACAGCGTTGGTCACTTTGAAAGAACGCTTTTTGAATGATCAACAGGAACACCATGTAATAGAGGGCCAAGGTGTTTGTTTTTGGCAAAAGAACAGCAAAGAAAAGGGGGATTTGTATGCTTTACACCGTGATGCTGCGATTGGCACGATCATTTCTGTAACAAACCCCATGAGCAATCGAACGGTGTATGCCAAGGTAATAGCCCGCGTGCCAGATGGCTATGAACGGAATGTTGAGGTGATTCTTTCGCCTGAAGCCGCCAGAAAAATTGGCGCCCTTGATCCAAAATTTTTTGTGAAAGTTAAATATTTTAAAAAATGAATAAAGCCAGTTTTCTTCTGCTCAACGTACTGATTGTTGCATTTTTCTCCTGTAAAACGGATGTTAAAAATTCAGACCCCAACCGCCCCCAGGGTTTTCAACCTGGCGATCCAGCAAGCCCCACAGTGCTTGCCGGCCACTGGATTAACCTCGATTTTTGTGCCCGGGCCTCCCAGTATGGTTCAGTTCTTCAAACAATGAACAACTCCCACTTGCCTTACGCTTTCGCCTTTTCTTTCAATCCGGGTAATCCGGACAGTGTAACCTGCTACAACGCCCGTGAAATTTGGACTTTGCCAGTTAAATACAAGCAAGATACCCTAGAAGTTGTGGGTGCCGCCGCCGGTAAATCTGTTTTCCTTATTTATCACTCCCAAGGAGATAAGGACATGACAATGTTTGACAACACCGGTGGACGCACACGCATGGACAATTTTATCAAGTCCAGGGCGGGTACCAAGGACGGTTATGCAGCGTTCACTACGGCCTTGAATCACCATGTTTTCAATGGTGAATTTACGCCCATTGGAAAGGGTGGCACTGCCAAAGTATCCTTTACACCCGGCGGTTTTTTGCAGGGCATGAAGGATTTTGACCGCTATGAAATTTGCACCGGAGGCGATTGTTTTGTGGCCGGACAGGAAATGGATGTGGTAACTTTTTACAATGCAAAAAAGGGGAAAGAGGCATCTGAAAAGATGTTTGGCTACCACTACAACGGCGGGAATGATACACTCTCCATTTTCAACCTGATTCCCGCCAAGCCAGCCGGAGAAGCAACGGCCAAGGTCGGTACGGTGGCGTATAAATATCTGCGCACGATCAGTATGCCAGCGATAGCAAAACCGAAAAAATAGGGGGTTGCGTCTGAGACAAAAAAGTGGCCTTTTTTTGCTACTTCACCAGTTGCAAGATCGTTCTTGAACGGCGTAATTTTTCCTTTGGGGGGAATGGGCATTGTCGGTCCATTCCCCCCAACAATGCCTGATCGTCAGGTAACGGGTACTAATGGATTTTGGAACGCACTGCATCCCATCGATCGAAAAAGGCAGGCACAGCGGTGCTGCACAAATCGGTGGAAGCATTAAATAGTATACAAATACCGATATTGTCGCGGCGGTTGAACGCAATTTCACTCCGAAATCCATTGACATATCCACCGTGGTAGATGATGGTGTCATTGTTGTGGTGTAGTACCCGCCATCCCATGGCGTAGGAGGCATCTTCTCGGTTGATCCACCGCGGAAAAGTTCTGCGTTCTTTGCCTGTCTGAACAACCGGAGAAAACACTTTTTCCAGGGTGTTTAAAGAGATAATTTCCGGTTTGTGACCCAGCAATAGTTTCAGCCATTCGCCCATATCAGCAATACTCGCATTCACGCCACCAGCTGCAGCGGCATTGTAGTAAGCCCGTGAAATGGTGTCACTGCGCCAGGTGTTGCCTATCCGAAAGTGGGGTAGGGCCTTGTCTTGGCAATTTTGCATAGACTGAAAGTCGCAGGAGGCGAAGCGCATTTTTGCTGGGGAGAGCACGTTTTCCTGCAACAGCTGTGGGTATGTTTTTTGTGTAGCGCCCTGCATAACCTCTTCAATAACGCAAAAAGCGGCGTTTTGATAGCTGAAAAAGACGCCTTCTTTCCCACTAATTGGCGCTTGGGGGAAATACTCTGCCACAATTTTTTTCGTGTCAAATCCGCGTTCGATTAGGTTGGTAAATGCGTGGTACGGCAAACCAGTGGTGTGAGACAGGAGGTGCCATAGTACCATTCTTTTGGCTTGATTATGATCGCGGAGGGTGAATGCTGGATAATAATGCTGAACGGGCTCATCCCAGTGCAACAGGCCTTTTTGCACCAAAATCCCTGTCAAAATACCGGCAAAGCCCTTGGACAAGGAGCCAATCCGAAAAACGGTATGAAGGTCAACGGAATCAGTGACGCCGATTTTTTTCACCCCAAACCCTTGTTGAAAAATGATGGAATCCCCCTTCACAACGACAACAGCCGCACCGGGTGTTTGGGTAAGCGCCATGGAGGCTTCAAAGAATTGCCGATAATCCTTTAAAAACGCTTGCAATTCGGGGTCAGCGGGCGGCGAAGCATGGTGAACCGGGTTCACAGGCTTGGAAGCGACACCTTCAATACACCCATGTTGGCTAAATGCAAGTGCGAAAAGCCCCGAAAAAAAAGCCAATCGGGAAATTATTGTTGATACCGTGAAGTCAAATAATACCATTGAACGTGTTAGATTAATGAAATATTCAGCCAGAGCAGGCCACAATAGAATGTCCAAATTGGAACATTATTTTACAAACGCAACCAGTTGCGTACAAACAAGGCTTTCGGGCTATTATTCCAATCACTACATTTTATGCGCAGCATAAAATAGACCTGTAAGGATTGGCACCTTACAGGTCTATTTTTAGACAACAGCAACTGGTTAGCGTGGTCGCGTCTGAGGCAAAAAAGTGGGTCTTTTTGGGCCAGACAGCGTGCCACCTAACCAGCTAAAGACAACAGTCATTTTTTTCGCTGAACAATTGGCTTAAGCTTCGCGCATCACCCGGGCCATGGTTGCCCCAATTTGGGCTGGCGATTCCACGACGACAATGCCGTTTTCTTCTAGGATGCGCATTTTGGCAGCGGCTGTATCATCGTCGCCGCCCACAATAGCGCCTGCATGGCCCATTTTGCGGCCTTTTGGCGCTGTTTGTCCGGCAATAAAACCTACAACGGGTTTTTTGTTGCCGTTGGCACGGACCCAACGTGCGGCTTCGGCTTCTAATCCGCCACCGATTTCGCCAATCATCACGATACCCAGTGTTTCAGGGTCATTCATAAACATTTCTACGGCTTCCCGGGTGGTTGTTCCGATGATGGGATCACCACCAATACCGATGGCGGTTGAAATGCCCAAGCCTGCCTTGGCGATTTGATCCGCAGCTTCATACGTGAGGGTGCCTGATTTAGACACCAGCCCAATGGGCCCGCGTTTGAACACAAAACCTGGCATGATGCCAACTTTGGCCTCGTCGGGTGTAATGATTCCGGGACAGTTGGGGCCAATGAGTATAACGCCCTTATCGGAAATATAAGCTTTTGCGCGCACCATATCCTGAATCGGGATACCTTCTGTGATGGCGACAATGACTTTTATGCCAGCAGCAGCAGCCTCTATGATTGCGTCAGCGGCAAAGCCAGGTGGTACAAAAATGATGGAGGTGTCGGCACCGGCTATTTTTACGGCATCTTCAACGGTGTTGAACACCGGTAGGTTTAGGTGGGTTTGACCGCCCTTGCCGGGGGTTACGCCACCCACCACATTGGTTCCGTAAGCGATCATTTGTTCGGCGTGGAAAGTTCCCTCTTTACCCGTGAAACCCTGTACGATGATTCTGGAATTTTTATTGACTAGGACAGACATTAAAAGTGTTGCTTTATGTAAATGGAAAATATGACTTACTGATAGACAGGCAACTTTATTTTTCCGGATCCTTGATGATGAATACATCTTCGTTGGGCCGTTTCATAAAGTAGTGTTCCCGTGCAAATTTTTCTTTGGTTGACTCAAAATCTTCGGCTTCTTCTTTGGCCTCTTTGATTTTTTCTTCATAGAACTGGCAGTCTTCTTGAAGCCGCTGTTGGGCCCTGTGGAGGCGGTATTGCGTCCATAAGCTGTGTCTGTCTAAAAAGATCAGGATAAAAAAAAAGACAAAAAGCGTTAGGTTATAGCGATTTTGAAGCGGTTTTGGCAGCCGCGTCCAAATAAACTGCCATGGATTGGATGAAAGCGCCATTGTGCCTTGTTTTTCGACCCTCAAAAGTAGCGTGTTTTCGGAGATTATACTTTGATTGGGGTGATTTGAATGTTACAAATGTGTGATTTTAAAAGGACACATACCTTTAACGTTTAAAACCACCCTGTTTTGTCTTTAAGTCACTGGTTAGGTGGTCGCTTGTGATATAAAAAAGCGACCATTTTTTGCCAGGCGAAGCGGATTTTTGCAGGCCATAGCAGCGCTACGGTCAAAATAATCTGGAAAGTATTGCGAAAATGGCACTTTTTTGGTCAGTTACATTGCCCCTGACCAACTTGCGTCAATAACACGATTTTAACCATCGTTTTTACAAAACGGCGTATTGCAGGAGCAAAACGAATCCCAGTATGGTTGCGTGAAGCAATTCGGCGAATAAATTGCGCATGTTGTGCAGGGCCATCCCCAAGAAAATGCTGGCAGGTGTTACCGCCAGCAGAAATGCTTCCCAGCGCCACTCAGATCGAAACAATAGTACAGCGACACCCACGAACATGGTCCAATACAACACGGTCACAAATTTCTGTCCTTGCATGGATTTGTTGCAGAAAAATGAGGCGTAATTCAACACAAAAAACAACAATAGAAGGACCCAGAAAAGACAAGACAGTATAAATTTAGTGTTTATAAAGGCGTCAAATGAGCCCAGCCGAAAAATTTCACTCAAATGTCGCTGCCGAAATACGCCCCCGGAATCTTCCCAAAAATACCACAGCCAGCCCAAAAAAATCGGCACAAAAATGCCTAAAATAAAAGCAATTCTATCCTTTATCGTCCAACTGCGCATCACTGAAATCCCAAAATACACGGCAATGGTCAGGAGTAGCGCCTTGGGATAGAAAAGGCTGCCGACTGAAATCCAAAATGCAGTATCAAACACCAAAATGGATGATTTTGGCGATTTATACGTCTGGAAAACAGTCCGGAGGGCAGGTATTAAGCACGTGATAGCAACCAAGGGGCCAGAAAGAAATTGAAAATCGGGTAATACGCTGGCCATCAAAGCGTAGCACATGCCCGGCAGCCAGTTTCGGTCGTTCATAAGTCTCATGGAATCAACCAAACTGTTGACCAGGACCGCTTGAATAAAAACCAAAACAGTTGCCATGTACGAGGACCAAATGGGCTGATCTTTGGTCCACCCGAAAATCCTTTCGTACAGGAAACCTGCATCAGCCATGGGGGGCAGGGGTGTCAGGTGACCGGAAATGGCTGCAAAATGCAGCAGCCCAACATACAAGGCTAAGCCAATGGCGGAGGTAAATTGAATGTTGCGAAAGAAGAAGAGCACGACAGATGGTTTGAATACAGGCGTAAAGGTCGGAAATTGACAGCACTTTTTAGATTTCTTCTCGTGTACTGTGTCTGTCAGTAAATAAACATACGGTTTGCTGGCATATTTTTTCTGTTGTAGTATTGTTCGACAGATAAAGTGATCCGAATTTTTCTCGATTAAGCCTTATAATTCTGTCGCGCACGGCTCCCTTTTTTGTCTCAGACTCGACCAAATAACCAGTTAGGCGGTTTTTACATGCTTAGTTTCACACGTCAGCCCAATATTTTTCCTGTTCTTTGCGAAAATTGGTTCACGAATAGCTTTTCATTGAGCATAACTATAGAATGGCACTACTTGAAACACCCATTTCTGGTCTTTTTTTATTTGAACCCAAGGTTTTCGCCGATGAGCGTGGGTATTTTTTTGAGAGTTACAACCAACGTACTTGGGAAGAAGCTGGCATAACGACTGTTTTTGTGCAAGACAATCAGGCGCGTTCTACCCGGGGCGTATTGCGGGGGCTTCACTACCAAGTGGGCGAGATGTCGCAGGCGAAGTTGGTGCGTGTGACAGAAGGGGAGGTGCTCGATGTCGCCGTTGATTTACGAGAAGAATCGCCCACATTTGGACAATCTTATGCGGTTTTACTCTCAGCGGAAAATAAACGCCAGTTGTTTGTTCCCCGCCGTTTTGCCCATGGCTATCTGGTAACAAGTCCAACGGCAGAATTCTTTTACAAATGCGACAACTATTATTCAAAAGCGCATGAAGGCGGCGTGCGGTTCGACGACCCAACATTGGCCATTGATTGGCAATTTGATCTATCGGAGGTGTTGGTCTCTCAAAAAGATATGGTTTTGCCTCACTTTGGGCATCATAGACCGCTTTAACCATGGTAATTGCCCTTCTAAAACGTAACCAGTTACTCCAAAACACTTTACCATCGCATGGCCATCAAGGAACAAGTTTTTGTCAACATCGGGCACACCAAAAGAGCCCACGGCCTGACGGGCGAGATCAAAGTTTCCATTGAAGACCAGTATCTCGAAGATTTTCTAAAGAACGAGCGCATTTTCATCGCGGTTAAAAGTTCAAAAATTCCTTATTTTATTGCCAACGTGCGCGGAAAAGGAGAACTGATTGTTCAGCTGGAGGATGTGGTAGGCCGCGATGCCGCCCAAGTGTTGCAGTCCAAGGAGATTTTTTTACGGGAACAAGACATCCTGCACGAGGAGGAACGTGAGTTGGAAGTGCCGGACGATTCCCTAGAATATGAGGGTCTTACTGGTTTTTTTATCCTAGATAAAACCCTGGGAGAAATTGGCGTCATCAACGAGGTGCTCGAGATGCCCCAACAGGAGATGGCTTTTATGGTGTACAAAGGTCGCGAAGTGTTGGTTCCCCTCAACAAACAACTGATAGTTGAAGTGGATGAAGAAAAGCGCATTGTACACATGGACCTGCCAGAGGGGTTACTGGATGTATAACTGAATTGGGGGCTGAGTTGCGCATGATGGGTATTTTTTTGCTGAAAGCGGTCCCAGTAACAAGGTTTTTGCGTAAATTTGTGGCGAAACAAAACTTTTTGCCATTTTCTGGCTGTGTTTATGGCGCATCTTACACCTTCCCTCGTATTGATTGTCTTGTTGCTCTACTTCGCCATGCTTGTTGGTGTGGCTTGGTTTACCGGTCGTAATGTAGGCAATGAGGGCTTTTTTTTGGCAAATAGAAAGGTGCCGTGGTGGGTGGTGGCGTACGCGATGATTGGTACCAGTATCAGCGGCGTTACCTTCATCAGCATTCCGGGTAAAGTAGGTGGTACAGGTTTAAACATGGCCTTCTCCTACATGCAAATGGTGATGGGGTACTTGGTTGGCTATTTGGTTATTGCCACGGTGTTGATGCCCATGTATTACCGGATGAATCTCACGTCTATTTACGGGTATTTAGAGCAAAGATTTGGCTATTGGTCGTACAAAACAGGATCTGCTTTCTTTTTGCTTTCCCGCACCTTGGGTTCTGCGGCGCGCATGTTTCTCGCGGCCAGTGTGCTGCAAATGTTTGTTTTTGGCCCATTGGGTGTTCCTTTTCCCATCACCGTCACCTTGATGCTCGCGTTGATCTATGGATACACGTTTAAGGGGGGATTGAAAACCATCATTTGGACGGATACGATCATGACCACCTTTTTTCTGGCAGCACTGTTTTTTACGGTGATCAATATTGGGAAAGCACTGAATATGGGGCTTTGGGATATTGTTCCATCGATCACCAGCGGTCGGTATGGGCAGGTCTTCTTCTTTGATAATTTCCTGAGCAACCCCAACCATTTTGTCAAGCAATTCATTGGAGGCGCCTTGGTGGCGATCACCATGACGGGACTTGACCAGGACCTGATGCAAAAAAATCTCGCGTGTAAAGATATCCGGTCTGCGCAAAAAAACATGCTGGTTTTTTGCTTTTATTTGGTGATCATCAATTTTCTGTTTTTGGTGCTCGGTGCGCTGTTGTATCAGTATGCCGGCTCCATTGGCATTGAATTGCCGGCACGAACCGATTTGTTGTACCCACAAATTGCTTTTAACCACCTTGATACAGCTGCCGGGATCTTCTTTATTTTGGGCCTTATTGCCAGTACATACTCCAGCAGCGACTCAGCCTTAACGGCATTGACCACCAGTTTTTGTATCGATTTTTTGAATTTTGAAAAGCAAAAACCTGGCGCATTTGATTACGACGATCAACGTTTGGCGCAAGCTAAAAAAATAGACGCTGTACAGCGTAAGCAAAGAACCTTTGTCCACCTGGCATTCTCACTGGCGTTTGTGCTGATTATTCTCGTGCTCAACGCCCTGAGCAACGATGCCGTGATCAACCTGATCTTCAAAATAGCGGGTTATACGTATGGCCCTTTGTTGGGGCTGTTCTCCTTTGGACTATTTACAGCTTGGTCGTTGCGCGACCGTTTTGTTCCAATTGTATGTGTATTGGCTCCTTTTCTGACGTTTCTTTTCGAGACGATGTGTAAACAGTGGATTGATGTTGGGTTCTTGACCATCCTGATCAATGGAATGTTCACAGCTTTTGGGTTGTGGTTAATTTCGTACAAAGCAACATCGTAACATTGTCACTGGGTTGTGGGCACTCTTTTAGACAAAATTAACTATTTTTGTAGGTGGTTGGTTGACACGCTGTCTGACCCAAAAAGGCCCGGTTTCCACCATACTTCGCAGGTTTTTTTGACAGTAACGAGGCTATGGCCTGCAAAAATCTACTTCGTCTGACAAAGAATGACCACTTTTTTATCTCAGATGCGACCACTTCACCAGTTATTTGTTAACTTCGTAAATGGTTGGCTGGCATGCCAACGTAATTTTTCAACAAATTAACCCTGCTTTGCGCACCAAACCCCTTCACCATGCGCTATTTGCTACTGTTTTATTTTTTGGCTGTTTCAGCCACCATGAATGCGCAGGTTTTCATGCGACCATTTGACAACGCCGCGGCCATGGGCATGGGCGGTGCAAACATCGCGATGCCTGATTTCTCTGCCGGGCTTTCCAATGACGGTCAGCTTGGCTTGGGACGTGATTTTTTGGTGATGGCTGGGAGTTCTATACCCTATAGCCTTACCGGTTGGCAAACGGCCTTTGTTCAAGGTGTATTTGGCCTTGACAAGTCGAGTGGGGTAGGGCTAGGGGTTTTCTACAATGGGACTGATTTGTATGCAGAGCAGCGGTTTGAGGGTTCTTATGGAAGGCGGCTTGGCGATAAATTTTTCTTGGGCGGCGCATTGGATGTGTTCCACAACAGCGCCAGGGAATACGGTTCCAGCACGGCTGTATCCCTGGGTATTAGCTTGCTTGCGCAGGTGCTGCCACAGGTTTGGATGGGCATGAAAATTCAAAATCCATTTCAACAAAGGATGGGCGCAGATCCCATACCAACCATTTTTCGCGTTGGCGCCTGCTGGAAACCTACGGAGATATTTCTCATGGCCTTAGAAACCGAGAAGGACCTCGACCGTCCGACTCAAGTGAAAATGGGTGTTGAATACCGCCCGATGTCCGCGCTGGCTATTCGTGCGGGCACCCGCGCGGGAAAAGTAGCCCGAATGTCCTTTGGCGTCGGTCTTCGATTAAAACACGGCATCTCCATCGACGTTGGGTCTGAATGGCACCCAACGCTGGGCGTAACACCCGCCGCTTCGGTTTTGTGGCACAAAAAGCGCTTTAAAACATTGTAAAACGTAACGACTCGGGTGACACGTAGTCCGTCCAAAAATGGTCACTTTTTTGTCTCAGACGCGACCACGCTAACCAGTTATATTAAAACGTAACTGGTTAGGTGGCACGCTGTCTGGCCCAAAAAGGCCCATTTTCCGCCATACTTCGCAGATTTTTTTGACCGTAGCGCTGCTACGGCCTACAAAAATCCGCTTCGTCTGGCAAAAAATGGTCACTTTTTTGTCTCAGA
>CAIZLM010000221.1 GCA_903933805.1 uncultured Bacteroidota bacterium
ATGGCCATCAAAGATCAATACCTCTATGTTGATCAATATGTTGATTTGCTGACCATTGACATACAAGATATCAGCAATCCCTTGGTTGTTTGTCGCGCAGAAAACGCGTTTCCCTTGTTTGGTTACGATCCAGTGAACGGATTTCTGGTTGACTACCAACAAACCTCCGTCACTGAAAATGTTAACTGTGATGATAATAGATGGGTACAGCAATGGTTTGCTGAAGGAGATGTTATTATGATACAAAGCAGCTTTTTTGATAGCAGTATTAAACGTTTTAACAGTAGCGGATTGCCCTCCGGTGTTGGAAACGCAGGATCTTATGCCCGTTTTGGACTTGCCGACCAGTTTTTGTACACCGTGGACAAGTCACTGCTTCGCTCATGGTCACTTTCAGATCCCAGTTGTCCTGCTTCCAGTGATTCCGTTTGGTTGGGCTGGAATGCCGAAACTATTTTTCCTTGGAAAGACCGACTTTTTATTGGTTCTCAAAACGGCGTTTACCTGTTCAACAACAGCAATCCCGGACATCCTGTGCTGGAATCAGTTTTTGCCCACGCCACAGGTTGTGATCCTGTGGTATGTGATGACAAGTATGCCTTTGTGACCATACACGATGGAACTACCTGCAACGGCAACATCAACCAACTGGATGTTATCGGGATTGAAAACCTTGCAAATGCCAGTTTACTGAAATCATATCCCATGAAACGCCCCTTTGGATTGGCCGTTACCAACCAATATCTATATCTGTGTGATGATGGACTTAAGATATTTGACCGGACAAATCCATTGGAAATCAAAGCATTATCACACACCGCTACTATCCAGGCGTACGATGTAATTGCCCTCAGCGAGTCACACCTGCTGCTGGTTGGAGACGATGGTTTTTTCCAATTTGATGTCAGCAACCCCGCTGCACCGATACAGATGAGCTTAATTCCGGTCGTTCAATAAACGTGACGACCCAGTTATTACACCATTTAAAATACGGCCGTGCGGCACTGGTTGCCCCTGACGCTAAAGGAATCACATACCATGATTTTACGCATTAAATACCCAATATTTATTGTCCTCTTTCTTTTTGCCACGTCCCTCTTTTCACAAGAAAAAACGATGTCTTGCCAGGATGTTGTGTACATGAAAGGCGGTTCAATTTTCCGTGGCACCGTTACAGCGTACGAGATTGGGGGCAATCTTGTCATGCGTACTTGGGGTGGCGCTCAAATGCAACTTCCAGCCTCTAATGTCAGACGGATCGTACAACAATGTAAGGACACCAGCCGTGTTAGGGCGAATGCATCTGAAAAGCCGTACACTTTCTCAGATCACGGTTGGTACCATTCCACCAGATTCAGTATTTTAACATCAGCTGAATATTCTGGATTGGGTGTTCAACACAGTTCAGGAAAAAAAATCAACCAGTATTTGGGCGTAGGAATGGGCGTTGGTTTGGAGAATTTTGATCCTTACTGGGATGTGCCAACGGTGCCAGTTTTTGCGGAGATACGCGGTTATCTGTTGCCCAATAGAATCGCACCTTTTTACGCATTTGGCGTGGGTTATGGTTTCTCAAAAAAAGGGTCAACCAATGAATTTGTAGATGGCGAAGAATCTTGGAAAGGCGGATGGATGGCGCAAGGAAATATAGGATACCGTATTGGGAATCATTTCACTATCCAATTCGGCATACGGCTCCAGCGCAAAAAGCATTCTTGGAACAATTTTTGGGCACAGTCCACATTTATTGATCAAATTCGCTATAGACGCTTGGACGTTGGTATAGGACTTCTCCTCTAAGATTATTTCATCCCCTGACATGTCCATTTTCAGCAAGAAAAAATATTCGGAAGATGAGCTCTTGAGCGGATGCGCAATCAACGATCGGCGTGCCCAAGAGGCTCTTTACCGAATCTATTTTCCTGAAATGTTTCGAATGTGCCGTCGCTATACCACTGATGATGACACAGCAATGGACATTACCAACACCGGTTTCCTGCGTGTGTTTAAAAAAATACATTTATTCGGGCAAAAAGGCAGTCTGGAAGGCTGGATTCGGCGCGTCATTTACCATTGTATGGCAGACCACTTTAAAAAGAACGCGCAATACAAGCACTTTTTAAATTTGGATGACCACGACCAATCGGTGCCGGAGCGCGGTTTGGATACGCTTTTCGAAGCGGATATTTTGAGCGCTGTCCGTATGCTTCCTCCAGTATCGCAAGAGGTTTTTCGACTTTTTGCACTGGAAGGTTACTCTCATGCCGAAATTGCCATAAACCTTCAGATAAGCGAGGGCACCTCTAAATGGCACCTCAGTAATGCCAGACAAAAATTACGGGATTTAATAGCGCCGGATGGTGAAATAAAGCATAAAAAAAACGCTAAACTGAATCGAAAATCAGATGCAAGACCTCTTTAAAGATAGGCACACAGATAAGGGCTGGTCCACAATGCGGGTTATCTTAGACCAAGAAATGCCCACCGAACCGAAACACCGACGATTCATTGGATGGTGGCTTGCCGGTCTGTCAATCCTACTGCTGGGGTGCGGTAGCTGGTTTTGGTGGAAGGCATCCCAGCCGGTAAAATACCCGAAAAAACAGTCGTTCGCAGTGCTAAACACGCCTTTTTTTACGCCAGAAGACACAAATACCCGCTTGAATGAAAAAAATAGGCCCTTGCATACGGAACAAGGACAGTTGAAAGTTACCGCATCCTCGTTTCCTTTGCGTGTAAATCCAACAGGTACTAAAGCCCAAAATGTTTTTCAACATAAAAATACGGGAGATGCTGCAACAACACCATCCTCCAATCCTGTATCCAGTCAATTTATTGATTTCACGTTGAAGCACAATCCCACAGATGCGGTGGAATCGCTCCCAGCCTACAAGTTTGTTGCACTAGAACCGTTGACCAATCGGTCATTATCACCCATTCAATCCGACCAACAACCGGAACTTGATCTGATGTTGAAGCACCTTCCCCTGCCCGACAAAAAGGCCCGGCACTGGCGCCTTCAAATTGGCGTAAATTCTTCCTTGACAACAGATAACTTTCACGCCATCAACGGTGTATCCGGTGGAATGTCTATGCAATGGCCGCTGACTGGCCGCTGGGGTATTCGTTCTGGGCTGAACCTTCATCAATATACGCCATCGAGCAACAATCAACCTGTTGCTGCTGTAGCAACTTCCGATGTTACACGTGCGCTCCAAGCTGGTTATCTATTGACAGACAACATGGGCAACTTAGTGACAAATTCAACAGGCGCAATCCCTGCTGGAAAAATCCTTGTACCGGCAAAAAAACTCTTTTTCGTTGAAATACCACTCTTTGTTTCCTATCGTATATCGAATAAAACAAGGCTGTTTGGTGGTGTTAGCACCTCTTATGTCACTGCAATTCAAACGGGCGATGAAGGTTACTTGGGTAGTTTATTAATCACGGGATACGCCAACAAAGACTTAAACAAATTGGCTGTGCACAACTTACAACGGTGGCGATTGTGTTACCAACTTGGTGTTGGAGCCATGTTGCGCAAAAACATAGAACTTGGGGTACGTGCATCATTACCGATACGTTCTTACGCATCGGTCTCCTCTAAAGACGTCGCCAATTTTCAGGTTGCCTCAGCCGACAACAGATCTTCAGAAAATATTAAAACATCCCTGTTCTCTGTCGGCGCAACGTATTTTTTTAGGTAACTGGTTAGCGTGGTCGCGTCTGAGACAAAAAAATGACCATTTTTTGGCAGACGAAGCGGATTTTTTTGACCGTAGCAACGCTACGGTCAAAAAAATCTGCGAAGTATGGCGGAAAATGGGCCTTTTTGGGCCAGACAGCGTGCCGCCTAACCAGTTACTTTTTTAGAAGATAAAGACGCGTTCGCATCGGTGTCTGTTGCTGCTTCCGTCGGAAGGAACAACAGACAATATCGAGGGGATTGAAAAAGAATTACCTTGATATTGCGGAACTATTCGTGCATCATTTTCCAGACAGCTTCAACTACGTCTTCTACTTGGGGTTTTGAATGGTAATCGCCATCTTGTCCATAAGCAGGGCGGTGTGGTTTGGCGGACAGGGTGACTGGCGCTGCATCCAACCATCGATACCCACCTTGTTTTTCCAGTACCTGCTGTAACATATAAGCAGACGCGCCACCATCGAAGTCCTCATCCAAGAACATCACCCTGTTGGTTTTTTGCAAACTTTTCACACAAATGTTTTCGCGGTCAAAAGGCAGTAGCGTCTGAACATCAACAAGTTCTACTGAAATACCACGCAACGTCAGGGTGTGAATAGCATCTTCTGCAATGCGTACCGAAGCGCCATAGGTAACAATGGTCACGTCGGTACCTTCTTTCAAAATTTCCGGAATACCCAATGGGACAGTAAACGTGCCAATATTGTCGGGAAGTTGCTCTTTCAAACGATATCCGTTGAGCACCTCCACGACAATGGCCGGGTCGTCAGATCGCAGCAGGGTGTTGTACATACCAGCAGCCTGGGTCATGTTCCTTGGAACACAAATATGCATGCCGCGCAAAGATCCCAGCATCATACCCATGGGCGACCCACTGTGCCAAACACCAACCAACCGGTGGCCTCGCGTGCGGATAATGGCTGGAGCAGCCTGCTGATTGTTGGAACGCCACCGTAGGGTACACAAATCGTCGGAGAGCGCTGAAAGGCCGTAAAGCAGGTAATCCAAGTATTGGATTTCAGCAATGGGCCGTAAACCACGCATGGCAAGTCCAATGGCCTGCCCCATGATGGTCCATTCGCGAATACCGGTATCAAATACCCGATCCAACCCGTATTTCAACTGCATACCACGCAAACCTTGGTTGACATCACCAATTTGACCAACATCCTCTCCGAAAACAAAAAGCGTTTGATCGCGCTCAAAATTTTGATCAAAACAAGCATTGAGCACTTCATAGCCATCTTTCATCGGCGATCCGGCTGAATATACCGCCGGCTCTACCGCTATTTTAAAGGGTGACTTGGGCGTTTGACTGAGCAGGTTATCGGAGTAGATTTGATTGCCCTCTGACAGTTCTTTTTGAATAAAATCCTGTATAGCAATTGCTTCTACGGTATTTTTATGTGGCAGGGAAAAGTAGGCTCTGCGGGCTGCCTGCACCAATTCAAAACGAAGAAGATCCCGCTTGGCTTGGCACTCAGCAAGTATTTCTGCCACGATGGTGGTGCCAGCTTGCGTAGCAATCACCTTTTCCAACAAACCAGTCAACTCAATTTTTATTTGTGCAACCCTTTCGTGATAGCCCCGATGGGCACGCAATGCCGCTTCCTGCGCTTCCCGTTTCGCCTCGATTTTTATGTTCTCAATATCTGCTGCCGTAGCCAAACCACTGGCGACCATCCACTCGGACATCCGCCGATTACAGTCGAATTTCTCTTCAAATTCAAGTCTTTCAGCCGACTTATAGCGCCGGTGATCACCGGAAGTAGAATGTCCCAGCTGCTGTGTGACTTCCTGAATGTGAAAAAGTGCAGGACGGTGTATTTTACGCATTTGCGCTATCCCTTCCTGGTATAAATCGCAAAGATTTGGATAATCCCAGGCCTTTCCCTCGTAAATGCTGATGCCATTGGTCCCATTGTCATCATCCGCAACAAAACCATGCAAAACCTGGCTGATGCTTTCCTTGGTTGTCTGAAACTCTTTTGGGACAGAAATTCCATACCCATCATCCCAAACGCTGACAGCAAGTGGCACGCGCAGCACGCCGGCAGCATTAATCGTTTCCCAAAAAACACCCTCAGAAGTGGAAGCATCGCCAATCGTTACAAAAGCCACTTCATTGCCTTGTTCGCTTAGGTCACCACACAAGGCTGGGTTTTCACGAAATTTTTTGGAGGCAAACGCCAAACCTAATCCACGTGCCATTTGTCCACCTGTGGGAGCGATATCTGCCGTAACGTTGAACCTGTTTTTTAAGTCCAGGTATTCCCCGGCCTCATTGACAAACGGTGTTGCAAAATGGCAATTCATTTGGCGACCGCCTGAAAAAGGATCACCGTAAGGATCTCCGTATAACTGGGCGAAGAACTGCTCCAAGTCCATCAATCCCAGCGCCAGCATGAGCGTTTGATCCCGATAATAGCCAGATCGAAAATCTCCTTTCTTCCAAGCACGCGCCATGGCAACCTGCGCCACTTCCTTGCCATCGCCTATGATGCCAAAATTGGCCTTGCCCGTGAGGACTTCTTTGCGCGCGATAATACTCGCCTCTCGACTCAGGCAACAAATACGGAAATCTTCGAGCACCTGCTGTCGATAATTTTCAGCATCCTTGGAAGATGTATTACTGTTACTGGGTATTGTTTTTTTATTCATGTCTAATCAGGTAAAGGCCCGCAAAAGTAAGTGGAAATAAAGCCTCCTGTTTAAAGTGCTGTAAAATAAAATGAAAGTCCTCATCATTCGCTGGAACAGTGGCGTTCGACAACTTTTTCCATTGATCTGTCTTTATTCAATCCATCCAAATCGATGCTGCCGTAGCTTTTTGCCAAACAATGATCATTCGAAAAGATTTCAAAAGCTCGCTTTATGGTCTAAAATGACTTATTTCAAGTCGTTTTTTGTAATTTTTTTGGCCAAAGCACCGCTAATACTTGCCATACGTGCTTCGTTTGGCAATCAACAGCGACTTTTTTACTATTAAACGCAACTAATTAAGTAATTGTAACTGGTTAAGTGGCACGATGTCTGGCTAAAAAGATCCATTTTCCGCCATACTGCGCAGATTTTTTTTACCGTAGCGCTGCTACGGCCTACAAAAATCCGCTTCGTCTGGCAAAAAATGGCCTCTTTTTTGTCTCAGACGCGACCACGCCAACCAGTTACAAGTAATTAAAGTTAATTTTTAAAGCAATATGGAAATATTCAGAGAAAATTTCATTGCATTCAAGCGACAGAGTTATTTTTCCCTTAATTTTGCGCCTTATTCATGCCTCCACCGCTTATCAAACAACTAAAAAACAAGCCACCCATGTCCAACGACCTAAAATTGCGGTACAGCGACGAGGATTTGCAGGAGTTCAAAGAACTGGTATCATCAAAACTGGCGCAAGCTCAGGACGAACTTTCAACCACTGAACGACAGATTGCAGATTTAAACGAAAATGGTTTTAACCAACAAGGGGGTGACTGGTACGACGACAGCACCGCCCATACCGACTTGGAAATGCTACAGCGTATGCTCACACGCCAGCAACGCCATGTACAAGATTTGAAAAATGCCTTGTTGCGTATCCACAACAAAACCTACGGTATTTGCACCGTTACAGGACAATTGATAAGCAAAGAAAGACTCAAACTGGTGCCCCATGCCACCAAGAGTATCGACGGGAAAAACATGACAAGTGCTGGACGGGAACTGGGTGGCGTTTCTGCCAACACCGGTGATTTCTTTGCCGGCGGAGAATCGGAAGATCGGCCCTTGGGAATGTCTTCAGGTGATATAAATACCCGACTCCCCAACAGCAGGAAAAACAATTCTGGTGGTGGTGAAGAGTGGGAAGTTGACAATGAAAACATGGAAGATTCAAGCTACCAGCGCCGAAAGTTTGACGACGATGAAGAGTAGGTTACAGGTCAATGGTTACAAAAGTAAGCCTTGAAACCCTTGCGGATTTCAAGGCTTACTTTTGTAACCATTGCTTGTTTGTAAAAACGCAACTGGTTAGTGCAGGCTGTGTGTCCCCCATTACCGCAACAAAGTGACATTCCCCTTCTTGAAAGTCTCTATTCCATCCAGACAACGTACACGCAGGTAATATCCATACGTTTCAACAGGTTGTGGTTGGCCCAAAAATGTTCCATCCCAAGTGTCTTCAAGCGTATTGGCCTCAAACACTTTCTGTCCCCAACGGTTGTAAACAGCCCAATACACCTCGGAAACAATGTTGCTTTCCAATTTTAACACGTCATTTTCCCCATCGTTGTTGGGAGAAAAGCCTGTTGGAAAGAAAACAAATGGCTCATCACATGCAGGCGGAACCACCACAACAGTTACACGCCCTGTTTTTTCACACCCATTGGCCATGGTAACCCCCACAAGATACGTCTCCGTTTCCAAGGGTGCCGCCGTCGGATTAAATACTTCAGCATTCGAGAGATGGTCCGCAGGGCTCCAAACAAAATTGACGGCACCAGGAATACTTGCCGTGAGTTGTGTCATATCTCCCCGCTTGATTACCATTGGGTTGGCAGCAACAACCAAATCTCCGACTGTTTCCACCAAATGCAACTTAATCACTGCCGTATCGCTACACGGCGTATTGGGCGCCGCAATGAGCGCAATGTTGTACACACCGGTGTCCTGATAACTGTAAACTGGCGCATAGGCCACCGACGTTTGCGATAGATTGTCAGGCCAATCAAAATACCAACGAAAATACAACGCGTTTTGACTTTGATTCTCAAAGGCTACCAACAAAGTGTCACAGACGATATCCGGGAGAAAAAAAGCTGCTGTTGGACTTCCGCAGTCTGCGACATTGTATTGAAAATCTCTCCTGGTGGTTGATATTAGGGTATCTGCCCTGAATTCATCAACACAAACCCCAACCACAAAATTGCCAAGGGTGCTTGGGATACCAGACAACAACCCTGTCAATGGATCAATAGACAGTGGTACTCCACCCATGAGATTGAGCAAATTGTAGGGCGGATCCACCCAAACCAATGCATCATACGGCGGCGCTGCAGGCGGATTGGGTATGGAATTCAATGAGTCCGGCCCACCCAAGGGCGCGCAAAGCCTATATCCAAGTGAATCTCCATCCAAATCACTCGCAGCATGATCAAAAGAAATGGGCTGATGGACGCAAATGGCGACGGGAGGCCAATGATTGAAATTCGCAGCACTGTTGCCGTTGAGCAGCGCTTTGCCGGATATTTCTGTGGTAAAACTAATACCTGTATTGAGCGGGTCAGGAATATTTCTGATGAGCCTGTTTCTACAGCACCGTTGGTAAACCAAGGTGTAACCAGCTGGGCGGTACGGCAATTGAACAATACTTTGATAGGTTGCCTTGTGCACACACACATTGGGCGGAACAACCAAGCAAGGATTGTTCAGGACAATTGGCAAAGTATCATTAGTAGTGTTGTCGTAGGGCAATGATAGGGTCAGAAAAAGTGAATCCGTCCCGGATTTATACACCCCCACCGTGGCTGGATTATCAAATGCCGGCTGACCGTTAAAGCAGTCCCGATAGACCGTCAGGGTAATCTCATATTTTTTAGCGCCCAAATACCGATAGGTAATTTCGCCCCCCACAATGTGCGTTGCAAAAGCATTGGTGGAAAAAAACAAAGAAAAAACAAGCAATGTTGCTGGGCGAAAGATATTCATAGACACGAATGTATGGCAATAATGCGTATCATTTCGTCAGATTGAACGGATGGTTGTTCATTCCACCCCACCCTTGCAGACCGCCGGTGTGCAAGGCAACAATGGTGCTACCCGGAGGAAAAAATGGTTGTTCCAGCATTTTATAGAGGGTAAACATCATTTTTGAAGTGTAAATCGGATCAAGTAATACGCCTTCTTGTTGTTGAAAATGATCAATGAACGTGCGCAATGCATCAGACATTTGCGCAAATTTATTGGGTAAATTGTGTTCAATTATGTCAAAATCAGCATCAATACCACAACGGGCTGCTGTCAGTTTTTCCATGATCGTACGGTGAGATACCCCGTACTTAGCCGCCGGAAACACCAAGGTTTTTCCGCTTGCACCAGCACCGGCTATTACTCCGGCTGCTGTACAACCTGTGCCAGCCGGAACACAATAATACAGCAGCGTACCCACATCTGTTGGCAACTGACGCTTTACTTCTGCGACAATTTCGGCACAACCAAGCAGCGCTTCGATGGTGTCTCCGCCTTCCGGTAAAAATTTATACGGATGTGAAGGATGGATTCCAATGGTTTCAAACACCTCCGATATGTCTGCCTTCTTTAGGGTATCATAAAGCACCTTTGTGACCGGAAAAATATCCATTCCACAGCGGCGTGCGTATGACAAAGTGGGGTTTTCCATATTGGCAGCGGTGCCCCGCACGATTCCAATCGTTGGAATGCCAAATACTGCCCCTGCCGCAGCCAAAGCATGCAAATGATTGGAAAAAGCGCCACCAAAACTGAGAATACCGGTTTTTCCATCCAGCAACGGTTGAATAAATGGCGCCAGTTTTCGCCACTTATTGCCTTGGATAAATGGATGCAACAGGTCATCGCGTTTGAGAAAAACTCGGACAGATGCCGCCGCCGGGGGGAATATTTCTTGGAGTATTGAGTTGTTCATGCAAGAGCGTCAGTTGGAAGAAATGGTATGAAGACCGTTAATCGCCCCAAACAAACCATTATTGTTACCGTATCCAGACGGGTGCCGCGCATTCTGGATAAAAAGATGTATTTTTAATGTAACTGGTTGAATTTTAAGAATCCGTCCCGTGTTTTATTGAAGTAGCTTACAAAAAACACCACTTTGTCCGACAAGAAACAACGACTTTTTTAAACGCAGAATCGACAATACCAGTCGTTACTGAAAAAGAACAACCGCAATCTCCGAGTTTTTGTTTTTTTTTGCTGTTGTTTCTACAAAACACCAACTGCTTTGAATATGAAAATGCGCCTCCCAATAATCCTAATTGCAATTTTTGCTGTTATGGCAATGCCTTTGGCAGGCCAAAATTACACCATGGACGGTACATCCATTACAGATTGTAACGGAACTTTCTATGACCCGGGTGGCAGCACAGGAAATTATTCAGACAACCAAAACCTGACAGCCACCATTTGCAGTGACGGTACCGCTGGCACCCACATTCGGCTTAGTTTTTCAGGCGCTGACATTGCGCCAGGAGATGCCTTGTGTTTTTATGATGGCCAGAATCTGGCTGCCCCACTGCTTTCCTGTCAGACCGACTACAATCCTGGACAGCCATTTTTAATCCAAGCAACAGCCGTTAATCCTACCGGGTGCCTTACGGTCTCTTTTGTTTCAAACAGTTCGGGAACAGGAACAGGCTGGGCTGCTGCAATTTCCTGTGTTCCTTCCTGCCAGTCCATCTTGGCGGACTTGGTTTCAACCAATCCGGCTGCTGTTCCTGTTGATACAGGCTGGATTGATATCTGTCCGGGTGAGCGGGTGTTTTTTGCTGGCAAAGGGGAATACTTACAAAATAATTTTGCATATCAACAATCAGATTTGACCACCACCTTCGAATGGAACTTCGGAGATGGTGGCATCGCTTACGGCCCCAACACATCGCACCGTTTTGATCAGCCGGGTGGTTATTATGTACAACTCGCCCTGACGGATCAACAAGGATGCCGAAACACCAACCTGATCAATCAGCGAATCCGTGTGGCGGCCAAACCAAATTTCCAATTGACCGGAATGCTTGACCAAAGTATCTGTGCCGGAGATACCGTCGCCCTCAGTGCCAATGTGGCAGGCAATGGCAACAATCAGACCCTGCTTGTTACGCCCAATGCATCGTCTTTTGCCGTAGAAGGAAGCCGATCCGACTCACTCGCGCTCCCTGATGGAACAGGAATCCCCTACGAAACGACCATTTTTTTTACTGAATTTTCCCCAGGACAAGTGTTGGTTTCTCCCACAGACCTTGAAAGCATTTGCGTCGATATGGAGCACTCTTGGGCCAGGGATGTTGAGATATCCCTGACCTGCCCCAATGGCCAAAGCATCATTCTTCACGATCACCCCGGCAATTTTGGTGGGCAGGTTTTTTTGGGAGAACCCAACGACAACGACAATGTAAACCCTATTCCAGGGCTAGGATACGATTATTGCTGGGTGAACAACGCGCCCAACCCAACTTGGATTGAATATGCCAATACCGTACTGGGGGGGAATGGCACCATTCCTTCCGGTGATTACAGCACCTTTAACCCCATTGCAGACCTGGTTGGTTGCCCACTCAATGGGGAGTGGAGCATCCGGGTGACCGATTGGTGGCCCATTGACAACGGCTTTATTTTCAACTGGTCATTGAAATTTTTGGATGAACTGTATCCAAACGTAGAATCTTTCACTCCGGCCCTGACGTCTTGGAACTGGAACAGCCACCCTTCTATTTTCTTTCAAACGGTAGATTCTATAGCTGCTGCACCTCAAAATGCTGGAACTGCCGGTTATACTTTCACGGTAAATGATGCTTTCGGATGCTCTTGGGACACATTGCTCACGGTATCCGTCTTGCCTCCTACCCATCCCGATTGCTTTTCGTGTGGCGCCAACTTGGCGATACTACACGATACCACCATCTGCTCAGGTGGTTCGGCAGTACTCAACGCTACCCCCGTTGCACCACCCTTTCAAGAAGTGCGGTTTGAATCCTACCCAGACTACCGCATTGGCAACGGCAACCACCCGCACAACAACCCCTATCATGCCCCAATAGAAATCAGTAGCCTTGGTTACCCCATCATCACCAACCCTACACAACAAATAATATCGGTGTGTATGGACATCGAAACAGATTACTGCTCAGATCTTAATATTTTTCTGGAAGCTCCCAGTGGGCAATTGCTGGAACTTACCTCCGGGAATGGTGGGTCGGGTGACAACTACAAAACCACGTGTTTTTCACCCGTGGCCACCACTTCTATCGTTGGTCAGACTGCACCATTCAACGGAACGTACAAACCAGAAGGAAACTGGAATACACTGCTTGGGGCTGCTGTAAATGGAGACTGGTCACTCCGGGTTTCTGATGGTTTCGCACCCAACCAATTCGGCAAAGTAAAATGGTGGAGTATCGGTTTTAAAGTCAACAACAATGTCAGCTATGCTTGGGAAAATGGCGCAACGCTTTCGTGTTCAAACTGCCCCAACCCATCAGCTACGCCTGCTCAATCTACCACATACACCATCAATACCGTGGATGCTTTTGGTTGCCAACACCACGATACCGTTGACGTGCATGTCATTTCCTTTTTTCCCGCTCCAACCGGATTGGCAGTGCTAAATATCGGTAATGGCAATATGGTTTGGGGCTGGAATGGTGTGCAAGGGGCTTTGGGCTACGAAGTACGCGTCAATGGTGGTGCATGGGAAACTGCAAACGGGGTGTTGATGCACACGGTCAATGGCCTGACGATCGGGCAGACCGTACTCCTAGAAGTGCGGGCCGTCAGTCCAGGTTGTACACCGTTGATCGCGCAATCGAGTAGTACCTATGGAAGTTGTAGCCTTGTTGCCAATTTGGACAGTACAACACCTGTGCTTTGCGCTGGTGAAGCTTCCGGTTCCGCCTTGATTTCAGTTTTGGGGGGTAATCTTCCCCTTCAATTCTCCGTTGACAATTTTCCAGGGTCATTTCCCAATGGAAATTTACTTCAATTATTGCCGGCAGGAAACCACACTGTTGTGGTACACGACGTAGTAGGCTGTGCAGATACCGTGTTTTTTAATATTGGAGCACCGCCTGCGCTGCAAATTGATTTGGTGGTGGAGCAAGTGCCTTGTCACGGCGAGCAAGGATCAGCGGGATTTACTGCCAGTGGCGGCTCCGGCAACATAAATTTTCTCTGGGAGCCTTGTCAGGGAGGGGTTCAACAATCCGGAAATACCGCCACCGGGCTTACCGCAGGATGTTATGCTTTGACAGCTACGGACGGAAATGGTTGTGAAACAACCCAAACTTTTACCCTGACGGATCCCGACGCTATAGGCTTCCTCGGATCGCAGTCTCCCGTTTCTTGTTTTGGTGGCAACGATGGTACGGCCACCATGTCCGTCTCCGGTGGAACACCGCCATACCAGTTCCTATGGGAAAACGGACAAACCACAACGACAGCAACGGGATTCACAGCTGGTTTTCATTTCGTGACCGTCACCGACGCAAACCTCTGTCAGGCAGCCACTTTTGTACAGATCACTCAAGCAACCTTACTCCAGGTCAGCAGCACGGATATTCTACCTGTTTCCTGCTTTGGTGGTAACAATGGCGCTGTTACCCTACACTTGATGGGTGGCAATTCCCCCTATTTCTATCAGTGGAACAATGGACAAACAACCGCATCTGTGCAAAACATTGTTGCAGGACAATATTCAGTTACTGTGACGGATACAAAAGGTTGTTCGGCGCAAGCAAATCCAGTGGTAGCATCACCTACCGCTTTGATCGCTTCTTTTACAAGCGTAAGCAATGATCCCTGCGCAGGAAGTTGCCAGGGACAAGCAACACTCCAAGCCTCAGGCGGTACCGCACCTTATACCTATATTTGGAGCAATCCAGCGATCCCAGCCGGAACACCAATGGCAACAGGTCTTTGCCCCGGGGCATATTCTGTCACCGTACAGGATATTCGGGGCTGTAGTAATACCCTCATGACCAATATTGGAAGCGCCTCCAACATTCAAGTACCATTCAGCCCAACTGCACCCACTTGCGCCGGTCTTTCCAATGGCAGTATCACCACCACTGTCAGCGGAGGATCCATGCCTTACCAATACCTTTGGGATAATGGTAGCAATGGTCCCAACCTGCAAAATATTGCCTGTGGAAACCATTCCCTGACTGTCACCGATGCGCTTGGCTGCTCCCAAGTGGCAACGATAACCCTTGATTGCCCTACCATCATACTGATCAACAGCGTTGCTACCATGCCCGTTCAATGCTTCGGCGGATCAACTGGCACAGCAACTGTGTATCCAACTGGCGGTGTTCCACCATTGATCTATCAGTGGAGCGACTCCAATGCACAGAAAACACAGCAGGCGACCAACCTCGCATCCGGCATATATTTCGTGACCGTAACCGACTCCAATGGTTGTACCGCTTCCACATCCACCACTGTTTCACAACCCAGTATCCTCACCAGCCCTGTTGTGTTGAACCACGTAAACTGTTACGGAGGAACAACCGGCAGCATCCTCGCAAACCCTGCAGGCGGCACAGCGCCTTACCTGTTCCATTGGTCAACCGGGGGAAACGGACAGCAACTTACAGACATTCCTGCCGGCACTTATTCGTTGACCGTAACAGATGCCAATCAATGCTCCATCACCCTTTCCACCACCATTACACAGCCAGCCCAACCGTTACAAACAACTGCTGCTCAAATTCAGGCGGCCTGTTTTGGAGAAAAAAATGGTCAAGCAATGGCTGTAGAAAGCGGCGGCAGCGGTGCGCCTTTTGCGTTTCTTTGGAGCAATGGGCAACCAACATCGCTGGCGAATAACCTTGCGCCAGGCATTTATTCTGTGACGGCTACAGATCAATTGGGATGTACCGCCACCAATAGTGTCACCATTCAAGAACTCGACATCATTGTTGTAAATGTAGCATTTGTGCCCCCTTCCTGTTTTGGTGTTGCTGATGCACAAGCTGCCGTCAATTTGATCACCGGAGGCGCCGGCATGGGCAACACACAGCTGTACCACTTCCAATGGAGTGTTCCGGGAGCGCCCGATGCTCCTGTCATAAACGGGTTGTTGGGAAATGCCAGCTACTCCGTTACCGTCGCCGATTTGCAAGGATGCAGGAGTGTTTTTTCATTTACGGTAAATCAACCGCCGGCCATTGTATTGAACACCTCCACCAGCAATATCAGTTGCTTTGGTGGAAACAATGGGGTCGCTGGTGTTACCAATATCTTGAACGCAAACCAACCTGTTAATTACCTATGGAGTAATGGACAAACAAGCGCAGAAATATCAGGTATTCAGGCCGGACTTTACGGCGTGACAGTCTCAGACAATGAGGGTTGCAAAGCGACAAGAAGCATCGAAATTCTTGAACCGGACGCCCTGAAAGTCGTCTTTGACCAACAACCACTCAAATGCTATGCCGACAGCAATGCAACGCTCGGTGCATGGGTTACAGGTGGAACAGTTGGCTATCAGTATCAGTGGTCCAACGGAGACACAAGCCCAAACTTGACTAATCTCGGACCAGGAGACTACCGTATTACCGTTACTGACAGCAACGGGTGTGTTGTTACGGGCGCCAACAACATCGAACAACCGGAAGCGTTGACACTCACCAGTCAACACATTTTACCCGACTGTTTCGGGGCGCAAAACGGCAGGATATTGTCCATGACCAATGGCGGGGAATACCCCTATCGGTACAGTTTAAATGGCAGTGATTTTGGGGGTGACGGTACTTTTATCGCACTAAAAGCGGGCGTTTATGCCCTTCGAGTTCGTGATGCAAACGGTTGTTTCGCATTCCTGAATGATACCTTGTGGCAGCCTCCGGCTGTGCAAGTGACCCTATTTGGCGACAGCTCGATTGTTTTTGGCGACAGCCTCCTGATACAAGCAGCAGTATCCAATACCATTGGCACTCCCAGTTTCCAATGGAGTAGCGCGTTCAATGACAGTCTAACATGCACAGACATTGACTATTGTGAAGAAATTCTGGTGAAACCTACCCTGAGCAACACCTATCGACTCACAGTTACGGATGATCGGGGCTGTACGGGAAAATCTGCTTTGTATATCAGGGTAAATAAACCGCGAGGCGTGTATGTGCCGACAGCATTTAGCCCAAACAACGACCTCACAAATGACCTACTCGTGGTACATGGTATCAGTAAACAAGTTCGACAAATTGTGACCTTTAAGATATTTGACAGGTGGGGTGAACAGATCTACGAAGATCAAAATTTCGAGGTAAACCAGCCGGACCGAGGCTGGGACGGTCAATTCCTCGGCCAGCCGTCTGATCCGGGTGTTTACGTTTGGCTCCTCGAAGCAGAATACCTAGATGGACATCGGGAAAAGTTGAAAGGTGATGTGACATTGGTGCGTTGATGATGATGCGGTATTATTTTTTCGTAACTGGTTGGGTGGCACGCTGTCTGGCCCAAAAAGGTCCATTTTCCGCCATACTTCGCAGATTTTTTTGACCGTAGCGCTGCTATGGCCTACAAAAATCCGCTTCGTCTGGCAAAAAATGGTCACTTTTTTGTCTCAGACGCGACCACGCTAACCAGTTACGTTTTTTCGTAACTGGTTGGTTTTTTTGATATTTTGTGTTATTTTTTTGAGCAACCGGTATTTTTTTCTTTTTTTTGGGGCCGAAATGAAACATTCAAATTTTTACACATAATCACCGATGAAAATTTCAACCCAATCGATTGTACTTTTTGCCCTGTTTTTTTTGACTTATTGTTCGAACTTACAAGCGCAAGATCCTCGTTTCTCTCAGTATTACGCCTCCCCTTGGAATCTGAACCCTGCTATGACCGGTGTTTTCAACGGTAGCTGGCGGGCTACAGCCAACTACCGTGATCAATGGGGCAGTATTATTTCTCCAGTTCCGTTTCGCACCTACTCCACTGCATTTGAACAGCGCGTTCAAGTGGGCGTACGCGACGACTATGCCTCGTTTGGTATTGGCGCGATGCATGACGAAGCAGGTACCGCGCGTTTTCTTCAAAATAGAATCCACCTCGGAGGTGCATTTCTGAAACAACTGTCTGGCGGCAGGCAACAAGCCGACCACTATTTGTCTGCAGGGGCTCAGGTTGGTTTTGGTCAAAATTCTATTGACTGGGGAAAAGTATGGTTCAGCCGCCAATTTGATAACACCACTGAAACCCCCGATTTTTCAGCACCCAGCGGGGAGCCCATGGCCAATAGTCCCTCCAAAGGATGGCTCGATTTCAACGCCGGTCTGTTGTGGTATGTGGTTTTGGAAAACAATGGCACCTTCTACCTAGGAGGCGCCATGCACCACCTCAACAAACCAAACATCTCTTTCATAGAAGACGACGCGGAAACCTTGTATGTACGTTGGTCTGCCCATGCCGGTGGCGAATTCCCCTTGAACCACAACATCAGCTTGCTCCCGGGAGCATTGGTGATGAAACAAGGACCAGCGTTCGAGACAGATTTAGGTTTAAATCTCCGTTACTCGAACAATGACTTAAATGAACTCGCGCTCCGTGCCGGCGCTTGGCTGCGGGTGGGAAACAAACTCGACAAGCAGTTCCAAGCTGATGCCGTAACCTTGGTGGGCATGCTTGAACTAAACCGCTGTATGTTGGGCCTTAGCTATGATGTGACCGTCTCAAAACTAACACAAGCCAACAATTCTAGGGGCGCCTTTGAATTGTCATTGACCTACTTCCATCCCGGAGAAAGAAAAACAAGGGTCCAATGCCCAAATTTCTAAATTTTCACCACACCTTCCAATTGCATCATCATGAAAAAAATCTTTTTTCTTTTATTTTTCGCTCCCTATTGGATCCTTGCTCAAAACTGGAAAACAACTCCGGCAGCACCAAAACCGGGCGAAATGGTGCGTGTGGAATTCGACCTCACCAAGAGCAAACTCCAACCTGCTGACAATATCGGCATACTGGCCCTTGATTACCTACATGACAAAGCAACATCCATTGAAATAGCAACATCCCGCGTGGGTGATAAAATTGTCGGTATTTTTACCCTGAGTCCTGATTCAAGATCGGTGCTGATGGTGTTGGAAAATCTGGATGACGCCGAACAAACGGACAACAACAATGGAGAGGGCTACTTTCTTTCCGTCAATGATGCTTCGGGCAAACAGACCCCAGAAAGCATGGCCGCACAAGCCGCCCTTTACCGCGATTGGGGGGGCATGGTCGGTTTAAACAGAACAGCCTCCAATGCCTTGAACCTATTTTCTCAGGCTTTCAGGGCACAACCAGCGTTGAAAAAGCAATATTGGTTCAGCTACGTCAACTGCCTCACAGCCGTAAAAAAAGGTGAGGATGGCAAAAATGAAGCATTGACCTTGCTCGCTGAAATGGAATCTTCCAAAGCCATTGAAGAGCAGGACTTGCTGAATATTGCACGTTTATATGAAAAAATGGGGCAAACAGATCAATCAAAGTCTGTCAAAGAGCGGGCTAGGACGTCATGGCCTAGGGGCATACTGATTAAACAAGAACGTCGCAAGGCAATCGAGATGGAATCCGATCTAACCAAGGTGGAAGAAATGATTGTGGCCTATTCCAACCAGTTTCCGGTACAAAACGACGATGATAAAAAGGCCTTGGGTCAGTTGCGCAGCACCCTGGCCAATAAATATGGGGATCAACAAAACTGGGATAAATTCCGCAGCATTGCCATGAAACTATCCGATCCTGAACGCGCCAGCCTCTACAACAACTTCGCCTGGGAACTGGCCGAAAAAGGTGCTTCCCTCGAAGAATCCAGTATCCTAGCTTCCAGTGCTACAGACATTGCCCGCAAAGAAATTGAAACGCCATCCGGCACAAAGGCTTCCTATCTGACCGAAAAAGCATGGTTACAACAGCGAAAACAGTATTTTGCCATGTATGCAGATACCTATGCCTTCATACTTGACAAGAAAGGCAATGCCAAAGGAGCTGCAGACTTACAAAGTGAGGTGGTGGCCATCAACAAATCCGCAGACCCAGAAATGAACGAACGCTATACCGCATATTTGGAACGCGCTTCATCGCCCTACCTCCGGTACCAACTGGAAGGGTTTCTCCTGACAGGAAAATCTACCAGTGCCATGAAAGAACAATTTAAACGGATATACACCGCCGAAGATCACAATGCCGCAGGAGCAGAAGCATATCTTTCAAAACTTGAGGGTATCGCAAAAGCAGCAAAAGAAAAAGAAATTTTACAAAAAATACTGCTGGAGCCAGCCCCAGCCTTCAGCCTGCAAAACTTGATCGGAGAAACCGTTGGTTTGGAGAGCCTGCGTGGAAAAGTAGTGGTGGTTGATTTTTGGGCAACCTGGTGCGGACCCTGCAAAGCATCTTTCCCAGGCATGCAAAAAGCCGTAGAACACTATAAAAACGACCCGAACGTAGCGTTTGTTTTCATTGATAGTTGGGAAAAAGGGGCTGAAAAATTGAAAAACGCCGCCGATTTTATCGCAGGTAAGGGCTATACATTTAACGTACTACTAGACCTAGAAGACAAGGTAATCAACGCTTTTGGCGTGTCTGGTATTCCTACCAAATATGTGTTGGATCGCAATGGAAAAATCCGATTCAAAACGGTAGGCTTTGAAGGCAGTGATGACGGTCTGCTGGACGAAATAAAAATTATGGTAGAAGCTGTCAAAAGCCAACCGTAACTTTGCGGCATGCCACATCAATCTTTTGTCTCCATCGTAGGGGTTATACAGTCGCAGCGGAATGTGCGTGCGTTGGCAGTATGGCTTCAGAATTTGTATGCAGAACTCAGCGCTCAATTCACTGATTTTGAATTTGTTGTTGTAAACAACTGCTGTGATATTCACAGTATTGATGCTGCAATTACGCCACTGGAAGAGAATTTGCGTAAAAACATTTTTTTGCTCAATCTGAGCACCCCTGTAAGTCGTGACAATGCCATATTAGCGGGACTGGACCGTGCGAATGGTGACTATACGGTTGTGTTTGAATTTGATTTTGCTGGAAAAGCAAATTTGGTCAGCAAACTTTGGGAAAACAGCCAAATGGGATTCGACATTGTTTACCTGAGGGCCAAAGAGCGGCGTTTACCGGTGATACAACGATTTTTCTATCGTTTTTTTTATTTGATATTGCGCAAATATTCGCAATTGAACATTGACCCTTGGTCGCACCACACGCGTATCATCAGCCGAAGGGCCCTCAATTCGCTGTTGCGCTTGCGGGAGAACAGCCAATATTTAAAAGCAAATTACGCCCTAGTTGGTTACAAAACGTCCTATATCGCTGTAGAAGAATCATTGCATACAGACCCTTCTACAACATTTGGAGAACAATTTCGCACAGCCTTGGTGGCCGTAACATCCTTCACCACCTTTTTAAGGTCACTGTTGCTTTGGATTTTTTTATTTTCTGTGCTCGTAGCCGGAATCGCAACTTTCAATGCGGTGAAAGTAAAATTCACCCATGTAGATATTTTGGGTGAACAAGTCGAAAGCTTGTCAGGTTGGGCTTTTTTGGTGGTATTGATTTCAGTTTTTTTTGCCATTACCTGCCTCAATCTCTACGTAATGTCAATCTATTTGTCCAATATATACCGTGAAATAAAAAACCGCCCGCTGTACATCATAGAATCTGTAAAGCGGTTTTGACGTAATATAACTGGTTACGCAGTAATTGGGAAAACAAGCCTGAATAGCAGCCGCTGGCAGCTCAGTGTTTGACTGTGATATAGCTTGGAACAGGTATAGTGCGTATTGGCGTGCTCCACAACAATTCCATTTGCTGGGCGTGTTCCGCTTTGCGTTCTTCTGTGGTATTGGGTTTAACTGCGCTGTTGGTTCCTGGCAATGGTTGTGCTCCAGTAGTCTGAGAACTGGTTTTTGCGGCAACCAACACGCTTGAGGAAGGGTTACTCGGCAATTTCTCCTTTTTTCGATTAGATTTATGCGTGGAATTACCGATGACTGGAGATGGTGTGGCAGCTGTTTCCGTGGGTGCGACAAGCAATGATTGTTCAGATTTTTTCTCCCCTACCCCAGCATGCGTTTCACCGGTATTGATCGGAATCGCCACTGGAATGGGTTGTTCTGCCGTTTTTTCAGGATTTGAAAACGCAAAATAAAGTCCGACGGCCAACGCAACAGCGAAACCAGCCAACAATGCTGGAGACAGGATACCCCATCCCAAGCGGGGAGCCCGAATAGTATCGCGTACATGCTGCCAAACGCGCTCAGAAGGCACATCCCAAGCGGAACCAGCGGGTGATTCAGGCAAGTTGTTGAACGCATTTCTGAAAAGTTCGTCGATGGATCGGAGCTCTTGCGGTTCAGTCATTGGTATCATTTTCCGGCTTTTGAGCCATTAATTAAGAGGTAAAGGATTTGTCCAATATTTTTTTAAGATATTCTCTTGCCTTGTACAGTTGACTCTTGCTGGTTCCGATGGTAATACCCAACTGTTCCGCAATTTCCTCATGGCTGAAACCATCTATGGCGTACAAGTTAAAAACAGCGCGATAGCCCGGCGGCAGTTTCTGGAGGTAACCCAGCAAAGTCTGGGCATCAAGATTGGAGGCAAAATCTTCTTCCGTGTGAAATTTGGCTTCAAATGCTGAAAAATCAGGTACATCCTTGACAAAATCACGTTGCTTGCGCAAATGACTAAGGGCCGTATTCACCATAATCCTACGTATCCAACCACCCAAAGCGCCATCTCCCCTAAATTGCCCCATATCCCTAAAAACACGTACGAAACCGTCTTGCATCATATCCTCCGCCTCAGACTTGTCGCGAGAAAACCTCAGCAACACACGGAACATCGTAACGCTGTACTGACGGTACAGCGCCGACTGGTGCGCTGAACTGCCTTGCAGTACGCCACTTACCAATTCCTGATCGTTGAATTGTTGCATTGAGGCTATTTACGTTCTATTGGTGTTGCTACAAAAAAAAAGGTTGCCTTGTAGTGATAATTTAGTGGAAAGAAAGTCGCTTGAGTAATTACCCAAAACAATAATGGGACACCATACATGGAAAGGGTTGCCTGAAGCTCAGCGAATAACCACCTCTTTGATGAACGTTTCTCCCAATTCTACGTTCAACAAATCGCGAATTTTATCCTTTGCAAACGAAAGTTCGTGTCGAAGGGGGGCAGACAAAATGGTAAGATAGAGAACGTTTTTTCGAACGCTGATGTGAGAAGTATAGGAGGCAATGGTTTTACCCATGAGCTCGTTCCACAGATTTTTCACCCTTGACTCATTGAGTTGAGGCCCCAGTCTATATTCCTGGATCATTTCCTTCATTACTTCGGAGATGGATTGGTCGTTTTTGTTTCTCATACCGTGCTTTTCAAAGATAACAACACTGCTACTATCGTGGACTTTCGCAAAGATAACGCACGTCTGTCAAAATTTTCGACCATTTTCCTAAGTTTATGGCCACCCAATGTTCGTTACTACACAAACTCACGGTAATATTGCACATCCATCCATTCAAAAGGAAACAATATCTGCGCATTTCATTACAATTGATACCTAACTGGTTAAGTGGTCGCGTATGAGGCGAAAAATAGGCTTTTTTGGGCCATACAGCGTGTCACCTAACCATTACAAAACTTATTTCGACGATGAAAACTACGATTACCATCTTGGCATTTTTGCTTTTCGCTTTGCTGACATCTGCTCAAGACACTTTTTCCATCATCGCCATTGACACCATCACGGGGGAAATTGGCAGTGCCGGCGCAAGTTGCCTTGACAACAATCAGTTTCCCGGCAGCGGAGGCGCCATCATTATCAGTGATATCTTGCCTGGAAAAGGCGCTATCCACACCCAATCTTACTGGCTGGCTCAAAACCAAGCAAATGCTCGGTTGAAAATGCAGGAAGGCCTTGCACCGGCAGATGTTCTGATTTGGTTGCGCCAAAATGATCCGGAAGGTGCTTTCGGTACCCTAAAAAGACAATATGGCATCGTGGATCTCGACCCACAAGGCCATCCCCGTTCGGCTGCTTTCACCGGATCTTCCTGTCTGAGCTATAAAAACCACAAAACAGGGGCTAATTATGCCATTCAGGGGAATATTTTGCTCGGAGCCCAAATTTTAGACAGTATGGAAGCCCATTTTATTTCCGCTACCGGTACACTGGCCGACAAGCTGATGTATGCCCTCCAGGGAGCCAATGTGCCTGGCGCCGACTCCAGATGCCTCAGCAACGGCACCTCTTCTCTTTCTGCTTTTCTCCGTGTTGCCAAACCTGACGACGCGACGGATAATTTGTTTCTCAACCTCAATGTGCCCTCTCTGCCAACCGGGATGGAACCGATTGATTCCTTACAACGATTGTACAACCATTGGAAAAATACCGTCAACACAGGTGATCCGAAGCTTATCAAGACCCTCATTTTTCCCAATCCTGCAGCAGGCGAGTTCTTTGTCGTGTGGAACGGCGCAGATGGTACAATCCAATTGTTCAACCTCACCGGCCAATTATTGCTGGAAAGTCCGCTGCAAAAAGGTGAAAATAAGTTTTCACTACAAGCCCCTCCCGGCCTACTACTCGCCCAGATAAAAACCGGAAACCAAACTGTTTTGACCCAAAAACTCGTGTGGAAAGGGTAAACCAGCCGCTTCAAGGGCGCTGATTATCAACTGATTTGACAAAAGCCTGTGCTTGAGTCTGACATTTTGTCATTTTATAATTGGAAAGGCCTTACTTTTGCAGACCGGCACAACCATAAACGGAAAAAAATTGCTGTTACCCATGCTTTACGACAACAATCCAACCATCGAAGGGGTAAAAACCATGGATGAAGCCATACAAGGCAGTGTGTTTTTTAAAGAAAATACAGCAACAGGTACCATACCCGGAATCAAATACTTCTACATCGAAAGTTACGGGTGTCAGATGAATTTCAGCGACTCTGAAATTGTTGCCAGTATTCTCGGCGACGTCGGTTATGCCCCCACGCGCAACATGGAAGAAAGTGACCTGATCCTGGTGAATACCTGCTCAATCCGCGAAAAAGCGGAAGAAACAGTCCGAAAGCGACTCAAAATTTTTGAGCTGATCAAAAAAAGACGCCCCGGAATGAAAGTGGGGGTGCTCGGTTGTATGGCTGAACGCCTGAAAAAACAGTGGCTGGAAGAAGAAAAACTGGTGGATCTCGTGGTTGGACCGGATGCCTACCGTGACCTGCCCAACCTCATCGGCGCCGCCGAAGAAGGTGGACGAATGATCAACGTACTCCTCAGCCGAGAAGAAACGTATGCGGATATTAGCCCTGTCAGACTGGAATCTAATGGCGTCACCGCCTTTATTTCCATCATGCGTGGCTGTGATAATATGTGCTCCTTTTGTGTCGTCCCATTCACCCGCGGACGCGAGCGCTCGCGTGACCCCTACAGCGTGGTTGCTGAAGCCAATGACCTGTTTCAAAAGGGATACCGCGAAGTAACCCTCTTGGGTCAAAACGTGGATTCCTACAAGTGGAACAACCCTGAGACAAACGAGCACACCGACTTCGGTGACCTACTCGCCATGACCGCTGCCGTTCACCCCGACCTCCGCGTCCGATTCAGTACCAGTCACCCCAAAGACATGACCGATAAGGTGCTGCACACCATGGCGGCACACGACAATATCTGTAAATACATCCACCTGCCTGTCCAATCAGGCAGCTCCAGGATCCTGGAAATGATGAACCGTACTTATGATCGCGCTTGGTACATGAACCGGATGGATAGTATTCGCCGGATTCTGCCGGATGCCGCTGTATCCAGTGACATCATCACCGGTTTTTGTTCCGAAACGGAAGTCGATCATCAGGATACCCTGTCTATCATCGAGTGGTCGGGGTATTGTATGTCCTACATGTTTTCATACTCAGAAAGACCCGGCACCCTCGCCGCCAGAAAATACCCAGACGATGTGCCGGAAGATACCAAGAAAAGACGGTTGACCGAAGTCATCAACCTACAACGGTCAATTTCTCTGAATTGCAACCGCAAAGACATCGGCAAAACTTTTCGGGTGCTGATCGAACGGGATTCCAGTAAATCATCTGCGGAGTTTTGTGGGCGAAATTCCCAAAACAGCATGTGCGTATTTCCCAAGAAAGCAGGGCTGAAACCGGGTGATTATGTGAACGTCAAAATTTTTGACGCCAACAGTGCCACTTTACTCGGAGAAATCGTTTAGCCCCCTTTTTCCGTATTAGTTCAGTCGAACAATTTTTTCACACCAAATCAACCGCAAACCCATGAGATTTTTGGGCGTTATTTGTACAATATCCCTCTTTTTTGCTTGCAAATCGGAACCAACCTTCAACCCCGAGTTGATCGTCGGCACTTGGAATGGCGTGGACTGGCGGGTTCAGGGAAAATCTTCCGGTAGAGATGCCGCAGCCGTTTCATTTGTATTTGCGCCATATACAGGACAGGGATCCGTGGAAGGCGCCTACATCGCGGTGTACGGAGACCAGAAAGAAAAAGGACTGTACAAGCTCAAAGGCAACAAACTGTACACCACTGCAGAGGATAAAATTGAGAAAGTGGTGCGCATCATCCACATCAGCGCAGACACCCTGGTGCTGGGTATGAACCGCATGGGGCAAGACGAAGAGTTGGTATTGGTGGAGCGGCATTAATCAACACAAGATCAAAAAACACATTGGCAACCAATCATTTACAATCCATCAAAGCCCGTTTTGGCATCGTTGGCTCCTCCAAGTTGTTGGATGCGGCCTTGGAAACGGCTGCACGGGTCGCACCGACTGACCTCACGGTGAGCATCACGGGGGAAAGCGGTGTGGGCAAGGAAGTCTTCTCCAAAATCATACATTCTTTATCAACGCGTAAGCACAACGAGTTTATCGCCGTCAATTGCGGCGCAATTCCAGAAGGCACCATCAACGCCGAGCTTTTCGGACACGAAAAAGGTTCCTTTACCGGCGCAACCGGCGACAGGAAGGGGTATTTTGAGACTGTGAACGGCGGTACCATCTTTCTGGATGAAATAGCGGAGTTGCCGCACGACACACAAGCACTGTTGCTGCGGGTGTTAGAGTCCGGCGAGTTCATCCGGGTGGGTGCAAGCAAGGTCCAGAAAACCGATGTCCGCGTGATCGCCGCCACCAATGTTGATTTACAAGAACGGGTACAAAAAGGTAAATTTAGAGAAGATCTTTACTACCGCTTGCATACGGTTCCCATCAAAGTGCCTTCTCTACAAGAACGTCGGGAAGATATTACCCTGCTTTTTCGGAAATTCGCCCATGATTTCGCAGAAAAATACCGCATGCAACCCATCAAATTGGACGAACGAGCCGAATTGGTCTTGGAAAACTACCGCTGGCCAGGCAATATTCGGGAACTAAAAAATGTGGCCGAGCAACTCTCTGTGCTCTCGGAAGAAAGGCTGATTACCGCTGAAAGCCTCCAAAATACCATGCCGCAATTGTTCAGTAGACACCTGCCTGTTCTGCCAGACCGCCCAGGGGCAGGCGGAAAATACAACAGCGAATTTCCAGAGCGCGAAATACTGTACAAGGTTTTGTTTGACATGAAGAAGGACCTGAACGACCTCAAAAGCATGTTCTATGAACTGGTAAAAAGCAACAACCTTCGTATGCCTGAAGTGAGTGGCGTCCGGCAACTCACCCCAAACTATTCCGCCACGTTTCAAGGCACGAGTAACGATTTTGAAACAGACGAATACCCCGAACGTCAGGATTTCTACCACAACTTCGCCAACAGTGAACGGGCAAAACCCATCATTTTAGATCAGGGAAAAAAACAGGATGGTTTCGAAACAGGAGAAGTGGAGGATACGCCACTCGCCATGGAAGACATCGAAAAAGACGCCATCAAACGCGCCCTGACAAAATACAAAGGTCGCAGAAAAGAAGCTGCCGAGGAACTGAAAATATCCGAACGAACCCTCTACAGGAAAATTAAAGAATACGATTTGTAGGCAACTTCAGGAGGAAACTCATTGGCATTGCCCCCCAGTAAGCAAATAAACGCCCGGGGCAGTCTCGCGTGTCGTTAGTTGATAGGCTACTGCCAACCCTTCCAGTACTTGCCCCAAGGGCTGGTGAAAAAGCAATGCGCTGTGCGGACAGTCTGCAAGCGCCTTGTTTTGTAGGGTAATTTTTACCCTGTAGTAATTTTCCAAGTCAGCCAAGACTTGAGACAGGGGTGTTTTGACAAATTCCAATGTTTCTGTCTGCCAAGCAAGATCATTGATAGCAGGCAAATGTGAAATAGTCAGTTTGCCAACCTTATGGTCAAAAATGGCTTTTTCGTTGGCCAGCAATACAGGCGTTTTTGCATTGACAAACGGGGAAAACTTTACTTTTCCAGACCTCACAAAAACAGTTGTCACCTCGTCGGATTGGCATACATTAAATTGCGTACCCAAAACCTCCACGGTAGCACCAGACACCAATTCAACCAGAAAAGGGTGATTTGGGTCATGGGCAACGTCAAAATAAGCTTCTCCCGACAATTTCACCCTTCGATCCTTTTTATCCTCGTACCCTGTTGCATACTCCAAGGAACTACCTTTTCTCAACCATACTTGCGTACCGTCAGCGAGATGAAGTTGCTGTTTTTCCAGTGTCAAAATCGATACTGAGGCATCGTAATAATCTTGATTGCTGAAATGTCTGTACCCCCAAAACGACATCACTATAAACGAAACGGCCGCCGCTACCTTCCATACCCGACGGTCTGGGCGGTGCAGGATGCGCGGTGATACAGCAGTTTCCCGGATTCGGGCCTGAATTTTTGCGTAGTCCTCATCCAATTGAAGCTCGAATGTATGTTTGTACCCTTCAGATTTGGACCAGATGAGCGTAAACTCGCGTGCCAATCGCGCATTTTCAGTCGATTTGCTGATCCAATTTTCTAGCATGGATAATTCAAGGGGCGTGATATCCCCTTGGCATCGTTTGATTATTAACAGCAGGTATTCGTTTCCTTCCATTGGTTCTAAAACTGACTTATGCAAAACAAAGTGGTGATCCAAAGACAACCATTGGTGAGGCATCCCCTATGTAATTCATACTGTAATAATGACAATAGGCGACAAAACCGCAAGCAAAATAAGGGCTTCCCGCAGCATCTTCATTGCCTTGGTGATGTGATTTTCGATGGTTTTGACAGAGATACCCAGCTGATCCGCGATTTCTTTGTGGGAATAATTTTCAAATCGGCTCAAAGTAAAAACAACACGGCATTTTTCGGGCAAATTTTCAATGGCTTTAAACAGGGCATGCTCCAGTTTTTCACTGCCCTCTTGTAATGCCATTTCTTGTGCAGTGGTATCCAATACGTCTGTAAAGTTGCCACCGTCGTCTAGAATTGTCCTGCGTTGTATTTTTAGGTAGTTGAGTGCCCGGTTTATGGCTGCCCGACGCAAATAAGACCTCAAAGAAGTATGAATATCCAACGCCGCACGCTTGCGCCAAAGTTCCACCAACACCTCCTGTGCCAAATCTTTGCAGGTACTCTCATCGGGTAGGATGCGGTAAATAGTACCAATAAGCAAGGGATAGTAGGCATCAAAAATGCTCCGGAAGACCTTTTCGTCACCGTCAATCAGCCCTTCGAGCAGGTTTTTTTCTACATTTTCCGCCAACTGAGATTTTTTTTAATTCTGCAAAGGTGTGTTTTTTTTAGTTTATTCCAAACCAATTCGCAATTTATAGCTTATTCTACAAATATCATTTTTAATGAATAGCATTTCAAGGGTTTTTCCGTAAATATGATATAGACCATGGCCCCTATTTTTTTTAATAATAACATAGGGGTTAAGCGCCGTCAGCTTGTCTTAGTTGTGGATTGGGAGGCACGTTTCACACCAAAGAACACCATTTTTCATGGTACAAACGCGAGCACCGAACTGTTTACCATTGGAATTAATAGACAAAAAACACAAACTGCATCATATTATGGACACAAGAAACGCAATGCAAATATTGGAAACGAGTCCGCTTTTTGCCGTACTAAGTCCAACTGAAAGAGCGCTTTTACAGCAAGGTGGAGTCGTACAGACATACGGAAAGCATGCCGTGTTATACAAACCGGATCAAGTGGCAGACAAGGTCTTTTTTATGCTCAAAGGCGTCGTAAAGGTGGCCGTACATGCGGAAAAAAAAGACATCATTAAATACATTGTACGCCCAGGGGGGATGTTTGGGGAGTCCTGTTTAACAGGTGACAATATCCGCCGGGATTTTGCCTACGCGATGGATGATCATTTGGAAGTCCTTGAACTACAAGTTGATGCTGTTCAAAAGATCATGCGCGGAAATTTTGCCTTTGCGCAGTCATTGCTCTTTTTCCTAGGAGAGCGACTGCGGCACACAGAAAACCAGCTGGAAAACGTTGTCTTAAAAGACTCTAGGAGCCGCATTATCGAATTTTTGCACCAAATGGGCCATGAACAAGGCCGGCAAGTAGGTTTTGAAACACTGGTAAAACACAATATGACACACCAAGATATTGCAGATTTGACGGGAACCAGCCGCCAAATGGTAACGGCTGTGTTGAACCAACTGAAACGATCCAATGTACTGTATTTCAATCGCAAAAAAATACTATTCCGTGATCTGAATGCCCTGCCCATTGCTGTGTGATACGAACAGTGTTGTGTCCTGTGACCATTGGCGAGACCAGATTCACGGTATTACACAGGACATAACACCAAAATGGGTTTAAATTTATACGATAGAATGGGTTTTGTTGGGCGGTGCGCTTGAAAGGCGTGCCGCTTTTTTTTGGGGTCACCGTGCAGGAACTCGTGTATGAAAACAATCAATGCTGTATTTTGACAGACCGCGTGCCACACAATTGAGTAAATTACTGTAACTGATTAGGTGGCACGCTGTCTGGCCCAAAAAGGTTCATTTTCCGCCATACTTCGCAGATTTTTTTGATCATAGCGCTGCTATGGCCTACAAAATCCGCTTCGTCTGGCAAAAAATGGCCACTTTTTTTGTCTCAGACGCGACCACGCTAACCAGTTACAAATTAATACAGGTGTGATAGAGGGAACGCGGCTTCAGGCATTGGTTGGTATTGAATTTTCCATGACCTTTGTGTATCATTCGCAGCAAAAGAATGATACACCGATTGTACTTCACCTGTAACCGTGTCAACGATGAACACCAAAAAATCACTTTCAATAGTGCTGATCCTTTTTTGTGCCATCGGGATGATGGCGCAAACCTATACCACGCCACCAAACACCCCCGTTCGTACGATGGCCGAATGGGAAGAACTACAGGCATTGGTGATTACTTGGAATCCGGGAAATGGTGGCAATACCTGGCGCGACATTCTCACGGAAATCACCCGGGCAGCGCGAGAAGAATGTGCTGTTATCATTGTCTGTTCTTCACAAAGCATCCTCACCAGTGCGCAAAATTATCTGCTAACAAAAGGCGTGGACCTGACTTCCAAGGTTCAATTTTTTGTTGCACCGAACAACTCCATTTGGGTCCGGGACTATGGGCCTACGTCTGTTTATGCCGGCGATGTTGATTCTTTGCTTTCCGTGGACTGGATTTACAACCGAAACAGGCCTTATGACAACGTCATACCAGAAAAAATCGGTCAACTCCTGCATATTCCGGTTTATGCCACCACCCAGGCGCCGTATGACTTGGTGAACACCGGCGGTAATTTCATGTCGGATGGTATGGGGACGGCCTTTGCGTCAAAATTGGTATTGCGCAACAACGATCAAACAGCCAACGGCGAGGGCGCTGACCCCAACGATATTTTTGGCGTCAGCAACCACACAGCCTTGGAAATTGACAACATCTTACAAGAATACATGGGGATCAATCGGTACATCAAAATGGAAGAGTTGCCTTTCGATGGCATCCACCACATCGATATGCACATGAAACTGCTGGATGAAGAAACCTTGTTGGTCGGGCAATACCCTATGAATGTGTCTGATGGCCCACAAATCGAAGCAAACCTACTCTACGTCTTGTCCCAGTATAAAACCGCTTTTGGCCACGACTTCAAAGTGGTGCGCGTACCCATGCCTCCCTTTGTTGGAGGTCAGTATCCCCCTTATGGTGGTGTGTCGCAATACAGCGCCCTGTATCCAACCTACGCCAACGCTGTATTCGTCAACCGAACGGTGATCATGCCCAAATACAATTTACCCACAGATGCCGCAGCGCAGGACACCTTTCAAAAGTACCTTCCTGGGTATAAAATTGTTCCTGTTGACTGCAATGGAATCATCAACAGCGGCGGAGCAGTACACTGTATTACCAAGGAAATAGGTGTAACCGAGCCATTACTGGTGTTACACAGCAGACTGCCTTGTCTGGACAATGCCAACAACCCGGGATACGATGTTTTTGCAACGCTCAAACACCGCATGGGCATTGCCGGAGCCAAGGTTTTTTTTAGAACAGAACAAGATGCTCCCTGGCAAAATGTTGACATGGAATATGTTAACGGTGATACCGCATTCTTGTGGAAGGGTACGATACCCCTTCAACTTGCCGGAAAAACAGTTTTTTACTACATTCAGGCCACGTCAAACAGCGGAAAAACAGTAACCCGACCAGTAACTGCGCCTACAGGTGCTTGGTCTTTTTGTGTGAACCAAAGTTCCGAAAGCAGCGAGCCCAATGCATTTAATATTGCCGACATATTCCCCAATCCAGCCTCCGGCATGACCGTTGTGCCTATTTTCAGCCACGGAAAAACACAGGCACGCATTTTGATGTACAATCTGGTGGGTCAACCTGTTGCGACAATTTTTTCGGGAGAAATCCCAGCGGGTGAAAGCAAGTACTTTTTTGACGCAGCCCGCTTTGCTCCTGGCATTTATTTTTTAAAACTACAGGCAAACGGGACTCAATTGACCAAAAAAGTGGCCATTCACTGAGAAAAACACTGTTTTTAACGTTTGTATGTCCAATGTTAGGAACAAAAGTTGGAAACCCTTGTTGTTGTAAGTTGTTGTATAATTAGATTTGTAACTGGTTAGGTGGCACGCTGTCTGGCAAAAAATGGCCACTTTTTTGTCTCAGACGCGACCACGCTAACCAGTTACTTTGATTTTTATCAATAAAATACACCATTTTAAGAAAATAAACAAAACCAAAGGGTTAAAATCATAACTTTGCGGCCGAAATAACATCCATAGCAGCACAGAACATGAGGCAGTTAAAAATTACGAAGTCCATTACCAACCGCGAAAGTCAGTCGCTAGAGAAGTATCTCCAGGAGATTGGCAAGGTGGATCTTCTCACGCCCGAAGAAGAGGTGGACCTCGCCAAGCGCATCAAACAAGGCGATCAAATCGCACTTGAGAAACTGACAAAAGCGAACCTGCGCTTTGTCGTTTCTGTTGCAAAGCAGTATCAAAATCAGGGCCTTAGTCTTTCCGACTTGATCAACGAAGGCAATCTAGGCCTGATCAAGGCCGCCCAACGCTTTGACGAAACCCGCGGATTTAAGTTCATTTCCTATGCCGTTTGGTGGATTCGCCAAAGTATTTTGCAGGCATTGGCTGAACAAAGTCGTATTGTTCGACTACCCTTGAATAAAGTTGGCTCTCTTAACAAGATCAACAAGGCTTTTTCTGAACTGGAGCAAACATTCGAACGCGAGCCCAGCCCGGAAGAGTTGGCAGAATTGTTGGAAATATCGACCGATGAAGTTGAAACTACCTTGGGTGTTGCCGCTCGTCACGTTTCCATGGACGCCCCATTTGTCGAAGGCGAAGACAATTCTCTGCTTGACGTGCTGGAAAACAACACCATGCCAGGCACCGATTCACACTTGGAGTATGCCGACTCGCTTCGGCGTGAAATAGAACGATCGCTGGGTACCCTGACCGACCGTCAAGCAGATGTGATCAAGTTGTACTTTGGTATCGGTGTTGAACACCCCATGTCATTGGAAGACATTGGTGACAAATTTGGCCTTACCCGCGAGCGAGTACGTCAAATCAAAGACAAAGCCATCAACAAATTGCGCGCAACAAGTCGCAGTAAGTTGTTGAAAACATACCTCGGAGCTTAATACTTTCACAACAAGTAACCTACTGTTCCGGAGCACGTGCTCTACCAAAGCCCTTCGGTTGTATCAACCGAAGGGCTTTTTTTATCGTAACTGGTTAGGTGGCACGCTGTCTGGCCCAAAAAGGTCCATTTTCCGCCATACTTCGCAGATTTTTTTGACCTTAGCGCTGCTATGGCTTACAAAAATCCGGTTCGTCTGGCAAAAAATGGCCACTTTTTTGTCTCAGACGCGACCACGCTAACCAGTTACTTTTTATCTATCATTGCCATTTTTACCTCAAAATTAGTTAATTCATGCCAAGTTGTGATGAAATTGCGTTTTCTACGGCGGAATTGGCGCGTTACGACCGACACATCAACCTGCCCGAATTTGGCCTTGAATCCCAAAAAAAACTAAAAGCCGCCAAGGTGGTGGTGGTCGGTGCCGGTGGGCTCGGCAGCCCGCTGCTGTTGTACCTAGCAGCCGCAGGCGTGGGTACCATCGGCATTGTGGACTTTGATATCGTGGCCGACAGCAACCTACAGCGTCAGGTATTGTTTGGTCAAGAGGCTATCGGCCAACAAAAGACAGCCGCAGCAAAAAAAAGGTTGGAGGACCTCAATCCTCATTTGTGCATCACACTGCACAATACCCGGCTTGGTTTAGAAAACGCTCTCGAAATACTCAAAAACTATGATGTCATCGCCGATGGAACCGACAATATCCCTTCCCGTTATTTGGTCAATGATGCCGCAGTCCTGTTGCAGAAAACCCTTGTTTACGCTTCTATTTACCATTTTGAGGGACAAGTATCTGTCTTCAATTATCGAGACGAAAAAGGCGTTTTAGGCCCAAATTACCGTGACCTGCACCCCACTCTACCGCCGTCCGAATTGGCGCCCAACTGCGCTGATGCAGGCGTTTTAGGTGTTTTACCCGGTATTATAGGCAGTATTCAAGCCTGTGAAGTGATAAAAATCATTACCGGTATTGGGACACCCTTGAGTGGCAGATTGTTCGTGTTTGACGCCTTGCATCTTGAAACACATACTTTTAACCTCCATCGGCGGGACGACAATCCGCTGAATGGAGAAAATCCAACCATCCATTGTTTGCTGGACTACGATTATTTCTGCGGATCAAAGCCACAAAAAACCGTAAAAGAGATTTCCGCGGAAGAATTGGTTCAATGGCAGCAAAACGGGGAAATATTCCAACTTGTTGATGTGCGCGAACCACGTGAATACGAAACCTCCAACATCGGAGGAGCATTAATGCCCTTGACAACCATTGCTACACATATTGGTAAATTGTATCGGGACAGAAAAGTGGTGATTCATTGTCGTACAGGCGAACGCAGTATCCGAGCTATTCAGGAGCTAGAGGACAAATTTGGCTTTGACAACCTGTACAACCTGACAGGCGGAATTATTGCTTACCAAGCGGCGATATGACCGTTGACTTGATGGCCAACACTGGCGTTGTATAATATGCAGAAGCCGCTTCTGCCGAAGGCAAAAAATTGCGTAACAGGGTGGATCGCACGCTGTCTGGCCCAAAAAAGGGGGCTTTTCGGGTCAGACAGCGTGCCGCTTAACCAGTTACAAAATAGCATAGTGCTCCCATTACGCCGGCAGATCGGGCTGGGGGGTGTACCGCAGATAAGGCTTGATGACCGTTACGCCCTGATGTTATGATCGAAACATGGTTATAGGCCCAAATATTTGTGTTCGATTACTGAACCATACCTGTACAAGCGTGTTTGATATCAAAAGAATCAATAAAAACTATCTTATGAAAAAACGTTATTGGGCTTTTGCTTTGGCCACCCTAGTATTTGGCGGCTGTGCCGTCTTGTCTATTCTTTCTATGCAAACCAATAAAGCAATAGCACGTCCCATGGAAACTATGAACACCGACACGGCATTGTCACGCCTTTACCAGTTCCGCATCAACACCTTGGAGGGGAAATCTGTTACACTAGAGCAATACAAAGGCAAAAAAATCGTTATTTTGAATGTGGCGTCCAAGTGTGGCTTTACCCCCCAGTATGCTGATTGGGAAAAGTTTTATGTAGCCCATCAGGGGTCTGTTGTGGTACTTGGATTTCCTTGCAATGATTTTGGCAAACAAGAACCTGGTACGGCGGGAGAAATTTCCTCTTTTTGTCAAAAGAACTACGGTGTTACTTTTCCTATGTTTGAGAAAGTGGCCGTTAAGGGAAATAATAAAGCCCCGTTGTACCAATGGCTGACCGATCCTACGCTCAATGGTTGGAACGAACAGGAGCCTTCTTGGAATTTTTGCAAGTATGTTGTGGATGAAAATGGAAAACTAACCCATTTTTTCGGGTCTAATGTAAAGCCTGATAACGCACAATTTTTACAAGCAATGGGCATGTAAACAGATGTTGTACACTAAACCTACTTTGGTATGAGGGCCTTTTCGCAGTTCTTGTTTATTGTTGCTGCAAGTGTATCCTTCACAGCATGTGCTACATTCAATTCCTTGCCCCATACAACGCCTAAGGTTTTTTCAAAAAACATCCCTCAAACAGCGCCTAAAGGTGCTTACATGGCAGTCGATACCCGGGCTGACATGGCTGCATTTGCCCAAATATTTGTGGGTATTCGCTACCAATACGCTGGCCAGTGTCCGTATGATGGATTTGATTGTTCCGGTTTCACGGCTTATGTCATGAAAGGTTTTGGGATTATCCTTTCTCCCGCTTCCGCGGTGCAAGCTACCACTGGAAAATTAGTCCCGCTTGACCAAGTAATGGCTGGAGACCTGTTGTTTTTTGGTGAAAGTACCAAAAAGATACAACATGTGGCCATGGTGGTCAAGCGGGACAAAAATGGTATTACGTGTGTTCACAGTACCAGCAGTCGTGGTGTGATGGTAGAGAACGTGAGTCTTTCGACGTATTGGAAGCCAAAAATACTTTTTGCTAGGAATGTAATATACGGGAAGTAGTGTGCCTTGTTAAGAAGTTAAGTAACTGGTTAGGTGGCACGCTGTCTGGCAAAAAATGGCCTATTTTTTGTCTCAGAAGCGACCACGCTAACCAGTTGCGAAGTTAAATTAAAACCGCAGGGGGTTATTGTTAACCTATGCAGGCTTTCACAAAAGCACAGAACAGCGGGTGTGGATTTTCCACGGTGCTTTTCAATTCAGGGTGAAATTGAACTCCGACAAACCATTTGTGTTGTTTTAGTTCAACGATTTCGACCAATTTAGATTCCGGATTCACGCCTGTTGCAATGAACCCGGCCTTGTCAAATTGCTCGAGGTATGCGTTGTTAAATTCCCAGCGGTGGCGGTGGCGTTCTTGTATTTGTGTCGTTCTATAAGCGTCGTGCGCGTGTGTTTTCTTCTTAACTTCACACGCATAAGCGCCAAGTCGCATGGTTCCACCCTTTTGAGTGACCCCTTTTTGAGCCTCCATCATGTCAATAACTGGGAAGGGCGTACCGGGATCAACTTCCGTGCTGGCAGCACCTTTTAAGTCCAGCACATTTCTGGCGAACTCAACACAGGCGGTTTGCATACCGAGGCAAATGCCAAAGAATGGAATATTGTTTTCACGGGCGTATCGAATGGCCGTTAATTTCCCTTCAATACCGCGCTCCCCAAAACCTGGGGCAACCAGAATACCGTTTAAATGTGCCAGAGACTTGCTGACATCTTTGTAACTGCCCTCTAAGGCTTCTGCGTGCACGGGCACCACGCGTACTTTACATTCATTGATAGCACCAGCGTGAATAAAAGCTTCATAGATGGATTTATAGGCATCAGGCAGTTCATTGTATTTGCCGATCAACCCAATTTTCACCTCATAGAGCGGGTTTTTGAGTTTTCCCAAAAAGTTTTTCCAGGTTGCCAAGTTTGGCTCTTTGGTATCCTTCAAATGAAGTTTAGAGATTACGACAGAATCAAGTCGTTCTTTCAGCAACAGCAAGGGGACGTCATAAATTGTTTCCGCGTCAATCATTTCGATGACCGAGCTGGTTTCCACGTTGCAGAATTGTGCCAGTTTTCGCCTGATATCAATATTCAGCGGGTGTTCTGTTCTACAAGCAAGAATATCGGGTTGAACCCCCAGACTCAACAATTGTTTTACGGAGTGCTGGGTTGGTTTTGTCTTCAGTTCTTTGGCAGCATTCAAGTAAGGCACAAGCGTAAGATGAATGACCAGCGAATGTTCTCTGCCCAGTTCCCAGCGCAATTGTCGTACTGATTCTACATAGGGTAGGGACTCGATATCGCCCACGGTACCCCCCAATTCGGTCAGTACGATGTCAAATTGGCCGGATTGGCCGAGCAACAGCATCCTTCTTTTTATTTCATCGGTGATGTGTGGAATTACCTGGACTGTTTTGCCGAGGTATGTTCCTTCTCGTTCCTGGTTGATCACCGTTTGATAGATTCTACCGGTGGTCACATTGTTTGCCTGAGAGGTTGGTGTGTTCAGGAACCGTTCATAATGTCCAAGGTCAAGGTCGGTTTCAGCGCCGTCATCTGTTACGTAACACTCACCATGTTCATAGGGGTTGAGTGTGCCCGGATCCACGTTGAGATAGGGATCAAATTTTTGGATGGTGACGGAAAAACCGCGGGCTTGCAGGAGTTTGGCGAGCGAGGCACACAAAATGCCTTTTCCGAGCGAGGACGTGACGCCGCCCGTAACAAAAATATATTTGGTCATAGTTAGGTGCTGTTGTTACGGGGCGCAAAGGTAGGAATTTTCGGTGGTTCGCCAACTGAAAGTAAAAAGGCACCTTAGAGCGCGAGACGAAATCCGGCAATGAGTGTGCGGCGACTAGGGGATAATCCACTGCGCGCAGCAACACGGCAACTTGATGGGTCATTGAACCAACTTCCTCCACGCAAGATTCGAGCATCTCCTCCTGAGCCGCGGCATCCAGGGTAGGCTTTGTACTCATTTTGACAAAACTCCCAAACATTGCCACTCATATCGAAAAGCCCGAGGCTGTTTGGCGCTTTTTGTCCCACCGGATGGGTTCTTCTGTCAGCGGCTTTGTAGTACCATGCAACTTTGTTTGGGTTGTTATTACCCGCGTAAACAAAGCTAATATTACCACAATTGACGCCTCCCCTAGCGGCATATTCCCATTCTGCTTCACTTGGCAGGCGGTATTTCATGCTCGTCAAGGCATTCAATTTATTGATAAAGATTTGTATATCATTCCAGGAAACAGCTTCTACCGGGCAATCATCACAATTTTTATGCTCAGAAGGATTACTGCCCATGACCGCACGCCACAGCGCTTGGGTCACTTCATACTGGCCAATACTGTAAGAATCTAACTTGTTATAGTGTAAGCATTCATCTTCGTAGCGGTCATTTTCATTTTCTGGACTGCCCATGATAAAGTTACCTCCTAATACGTACGTCATTGGGTATTCAAAAACAAACTTATTGCCGGAATCCAGTTGGGTTAATGGCACTTCGGAAACCATATTTAGGACGTAAAACAGAGACAGCGCGATCACACTGATTAATACAAAGCTACTGGCTCTAATTTTTTTCTTTTGAAGATCTAGTTGTGCCAGAGTTAATCGGTCCAGCTTCTTTTTTTCATCGAATTGAATAATTGCGTCCCTGATCCCGGTTACCGTATCGACATAGACCTTGTCATCAGCCAGATTCAAATAGTCGGAAGTGATCAATGGAATTTCACCGTTCGGCAATGGCTTCAAACCGGCCAATTGAATATACGAACCCAAGGCTGTTTCCTGCCATAGGCAGCTTCTTAATAGCACCGGCACCATCAAGCAATCTCCATTTTTGTGCCTTTCAATGACAAGGGGTAACAGATGCGAAACGATAAAAGGATCGTTGAAAAAATCAACACTGAGTAATAGAAGTACAACGTCTGTGCTCGAGAGTTGCTGCAACGGTTCAACTTGTTGCTTATACGGAGAACTTTCATCGCCAGAGCATTGAATCGTCCATGAAAGGCGATCTTTCAACAAGTTAAGGTGCAATAAAAGTTTTGCTTGCAGAGCTCGGTCTTGATCAGCAAAAACCAAGAAGAGATTCATAATTTTTAAATTTTGATTTTGTGGAATTATAAATGGTTGGCGTGGTCGCGTCTGAGACAAAAAAGTGGCTATTTTTTTGCCAGATGAAGCGGATTCTTCAGGCCGTAGCAGCGCTACGGTCAAAAAAATGGGAGAAGTATGGCGGAAAATGGGCCTTTTTGGGCCAGACAGCGTGCCACTTAATCATTTACGTTGAATTAACACAAATATATGACTGTTTATTGAATGCTATAATTTTAATGCAGTTCACAAAAAAGCGGCCTGGTGTCCCACACACCAAGGCCGCTACCACTAAGCAGAAATAAATAAAGTTTTAATCGACGTTGTCGTGTAAGAAAGAGTTGCCGCCCACCTTTATCTCCCCTTCTTCCTCCATTGAGATGGTCCAATTCGACATTTCATGTCTTTGGGCATCCGGCACATCATCTAGGTTGATATTTTTTCTGAGATATGCCGGCTGACTTTCTAAGTCAATAATCGTTTGTGGTGAATTTAGCTTTACGACGTTAATTGGCCTGTTGAGTGCTTCATGTCTCCGGCGTTGCGCCACTTCTAAGCGGCGGCGGCGCTCTTCCGGAGAACCAGCAGCATCCTCTAGCCCGCTCAGGTATGGGTCAGCATTCACCGGCGTTGTGCGGCGGATATTTTCAACAGTTTCCCGGATATTTTCGAACACGATGACGCGTTCAGTAGCTGCCTTCTCATCCTCCGGAATATACGGCTCCTCAGCCGTGATTGTAAAGAGAGAAGGCCGGTGCTTTTTTCCAGAATGGTCGTCATCGTCGAGGAATACCACTTGTCTATCCGGCGTAGGATTTGCCTGACGTTGATTGTTCGTACCGGCAGGCATCCGACCGTTCACCTCAAACCCAGTGGCGATAATGGTTACCGCCAATTTTTCGCCGAGACGTTCGTCAAAGCAGTTGCCCCAAATGAGGTTCGCATTTTCACCTGCTTTTTCTTGGACAAACTGCGTTATTTCAAAAATTTCATCCATCGTGGCTTCTTTCACGCCGGAAGTAATGTTGACCAGGATATTTTTTGCGCCAAAAATATCGTTGTCTTCCAGCAGTGGCGACCGGAGTGCCTGATCAGCGGCTCGGAACGCCCTGTTTTCGCCTTCAATGGCTGCGGTACCCATGATGGCGACACCGGAGCCCCGCATGGTGGTATTCACGTCTTCAAAGTCAACATTCACATAACCCGGCACCGTAATGATTTCTGCAATGCCTTTAGCTGCTGTACAAAGGATATTGTCTGCTTCTCCAAAAGCCTGAGAAATGGATAAGTTGCCATAGATGTCACGCAATTTGTCGTTGGATATTATGACCAAGCAATCGACATTTTTTCGGAGTTCTTCCAGGCCTTCCATGCCATTTCCCACCCGAATTTTTCCTTCAAAAGTAAAGGGTAGCGTAACAATACCCACGGTGAGAATGCCGAGTTCCTGTGAAGCTTTGGCAATGATGGGTGCTGCGCCAGTACCTGTTCCACCGCCCATTCCTGCGGTGATGAACACCATTTTAGTGCCATCATCGAGAAATCGTTTGATTTCATCGAGGCTTTCTACACAAGCTTGTTTGCCAACGCTGGGTTTACTTCCGGCACCGCGGCCTTCTGTGAGAATTTGGCCCAGCGATATTTTAGTGGGCACGGGGCTAAGGTGCATGGCTTGGGCATCTGTGTTGCAAATAGCGTAATCTACGCCTATAATGCCTTGTTTGTACATGTGCGTAACGGCATTGGAACCGCCGCCGCCGACACCTATAATTTTTATGATGGAAGGTTCATCCTTCGGAAGATCGAAAAGCATAACCAAAATGTTATGGGTTTATAAATTGTATAGTCTCAATTTTTTTTCTCGGACAAAGTTGTTGTACGTACAATCGTTCAGCAACCCGTCGGTATCATTGCAGCAGGACAAACAAATGTTGTCGCACGATGGTGCGACAAACTAGTTTAACCGCCGCAGCGTTTCTTTGATTTCATACTAATCCACTCAGTTGTTGAGTATTACAGCATTTATTGCTTTAACTGGTTAGTTGGGACGCTGACTGCTCCAAAATGGACACTTTTTTGTCTCAGGCGCGACCATACTAACCAGTTACTATTGTTTTTTATTAAAATCCATATCAGGTTCTGCTTCGAACCATTCTTTTGTTTTCTTGAAAACATTGTCGAGCCAGGATGACTCTTTTTCTTCAGAAACATTGGAAGGCGTGATTTTTGGTTCCTGTACATGTTGTTGTTCTACAACCTGCTCTTTTTCGGGGGCCAAATCATTGAGCCCGCGCAGTAACAGTCCAATACTGGTGCTAAAAATCGGGCTACACACCGATTCGTGGTAGCCATGCGCGAGGTTTTCCACTGGAACACCCACACGGCAAGACATACCGGAATGTAGTTCCATGAGTTTCTCCGTATGTGCAAGCAATGAGCCGCCGCCGGTGAGTACAATACCACCGATGAGTTTTCGTTCATAGCCGCTTCGGCGAATTTCCCACAGCACATAATCCAGGATTTCCTCCATACGGGCCTGGATAATACGGGCGAGATTTTTCTCGCTTATTTCCTTGTGGTCTCGCCCTTTGAGTCCTGGAATGGTAATTATTCTGTTGTCGAAAACTTCATTGGCAATGGCAGAACCAAATTTGACCTTGAGTTTTTCAGCTTGCGGTTGCATCACAGTACATCCTTCTTTGATATCGGCTGTAATAACGTTGCCCCCGAATGGGATTACAGCCGTGTGCCGGATAATACCTTCATGAAAAACGGTGATATCGGTGGTTCCCCCGCCAATATCAACCAAGGCTACCCCTGCTTGTTTTTCTTCATCGCTGAGTGTTGCGTCTGCGCTGGCGATGGGCTCAAGGGTAAGATCAGCCACTTTCAGACCAGCTTTTTCGATACACCGGTAGATGTTGTTTACGGCTGTAATTTGTCCGGTAATGATGTGGAAATTGGCTTCTAACCGGACGCCACACATCCCCACAGGGTCGGTAATTCCCTGCTCAGAATCGACCGTAAACTCTTGTGGAAAGACATGAATGATCTTGTCTCCAGGTGGAAGAACTAGTTTAAACATGTCATTGACCAGCCGATCAATATCGCGGTTGGCGATTTCCGTATGATCACTCTCTCGGGTAAGAATACCGCGATGCTGGAGGCTTTTGATGTGTTGCCCGGCAATTCCGACGTGAACCGAATGGAATTTCATGCGGGCATTGCGCTCGCAAATTTCCACGGCTTCCCGAATGGCTCCGACAGTTTTTTCAATGTTCGAAACGACACCGCGCAGTACGCCTGCACTTTCGACTTTGCCAATTCCAATGATTTCTAGCTTCCCGTGTGTGTTTTTACGACCAGCGAGGCAACACACTTTCGTGGTTCCAATATCAAGTGCAACAACAACATCAGAGGGTTGTGGGACCAAATCTGACATAACATAACGTGTTTTAGTGGTGGGTTTCGATGGATTTTGACATATTTGACGCAGCCCGAAACCCTTTCCTGCGACAAAAATACTATTTATTAAACTTTTTGTTTTCTTTTTTTATGCGTAAGCATCAAATACAACCGCTTTTATCAATGTTGTATCAATACTTTTCGCACCACGGCGCCCAGTCCTGTTTGTACTTTCAGAAAATACATACCATTGGCCAATTGTTCCGGCAAGGTTAACACCATAGTACTTGTTTCCAATCGCTGTTGCAACACTGTCTGCATGTTGCTATTCAACAACGTCACCTGCGCTGTTGATGCCTGCTCACCCTGCCACTCAAGCATCAACACATCACCTGCAGGCTGCGGAGACACCTTAAAGGATAGTTCCGAATTTTTTGGAACAGCTGTTTTGGAAACCGGGCCAGTGCACCCATCACCGATACCCTGGAACACAAAGAGACCATTTTGCATATCTGCGACCAGAATAGTGCCTGAGGGCAAGAATGGATTCACCCCCCAAGCGCCTTTGTAATTATTTCCATCGGGCTCGGTAGAGGTATCGTAATACAATACACGCACCACATTGGCTGGGTCACTGACGTCATACACCTGGAGGCCATCATAATAATACGAGACGTACAGATATTGACAGGCCACCAAAGGGTTGTGGGGGATCTGAGTTGGCGTTGATTCGGCATTGTAAGCATCCACCACCTGAATATCCTCCATATTGGCAACGGACACCGTTTTTACGGGCGATCCGTGTGTTTCATCTGCCATATAATAATACTGTCCGTCTTCGGAAAGCCAACCAGAATGGTTGTATCCGGCACCGGGGTAACCGGTCATAGTACCCAACAATTTGGGTGTTTGAGGATTGCTAAAATCTACTACGGCAAAGCCATTGTTGCCGGCATCCAGGTAGGCCGTATCATTTCTGACAAATCCATCGTGGATGTGGCTGAAGGCAAAGCCTTCAATGTTGTTGTATTTTTTTACAAACACCGGATGTTCGGGGTTGGCGAGGTTTAGGATAGACATACCACCGTAGCCATACTGATCGGAGCCGCCAAACACCCATGCGTACAACATGCCCTTGGCGGTGTCAATAGAGATATTGTGCGTAGTAACAATAATGTCGCTGGCATTCGAAACGAGTCTGACAGAATCTGGCAGGGTTGCAATATCCATGATTTGCAGGCTACTGGCACCTTCGTCGCACACACCATATATATAATGCTTATATGTTTTGTAATCCCGGTGGATAATGCCGGAACCTTGCGCTTTACCGGGCACAAAGGCTGCTTCAAAAGGCTGTGTTGGATTGGACACATCGATAAAATGAGTGCCTTTGGTAGAGCCTATGATGGCGTATTCGTGACCGTTCACGGCAACGCTCCACACTTCATTGTAGCGGTTGTTGTAGGCCGCTGAACCGATGATGGTAGGGTCGTCCCATTGGGCGAGCAGGGTTGCTTGCTGGGCCTGGGCGGACAGGATAACTGGCAAGGCCAGCAGTACTGCGATGACATACATGTTGTTTTTCATTGTGCCTTTATTTTTGACAAACGACCTGACCGTTGTATTTTAGATTGATGGATTGGTAAGCCCTCCAGCCTGCATAGGGCATTCCTTGTTGGTAAAAAATTTTGAGTCGTCGAAGTTTATCTTCCAATTTCCGAACCGACCCCAATAGGATTTTTTGATCACCGATGAGGGGAACGAGGATAAATTCGCCGGTATTACTGACATGAATTTGTTGAATGAAGGAAGCAAAAAAATCATCCGCCAGCAAAGTTTCTGTCAAGGAAAAGAGGTCTTTGAGTGTGGTTCTTTTTTTCTTTCTAAAATCAAGCGTATAAGGTGCAACATTACCGGTCGCCACGAGTACGCGGGCAGCGAAGTTGTTGGATGGCGGCATTTTCACGCCATTTTTATCCAGGTAATAGTTGCCACCGTTGTTGTCCAGCACCCTTAGTACGGGTTCCCTTTGTTGAATTTTGACATGAAAAATACTGCGTTGATCAATATAGGTTTCCGCATTCAGCACAAAAGGATCTTCTTCTAGTACACGTTCCATCCGCTCCACCTCTAGGCCAACAAGCTCTGTACCTTCCAGCGTATTGCCAAAAGCACGCAGCAGTGCCTGTCGCACGTCGCGTTCACTGATGAGCTTTTCGCCACTTTTGAGGGATAGAACCTCTACTTCCACACCGTCAGCGAAACTGTTCTTTTTCCGCCCGATGGCAGAAAAGAGCAGAAAACCGATCAAGAGCAGGAAACCTACCCAAAGCAATCGGTCGTATCGAAGACGTGGTATTGACATGGTATTGTATAACGGTTTTATTCTTTGTTTAGAATCATGGATTTGATGGGTGCAATCATGGTATCAATATCTCCGGCACCCATGGTCATGACGACCTCCAGCGCATGGGTTTCAAGTACATCGACCAGTTGGCTCATTTGAATGAGTTGCTTGTTCGGAATGGTCATTTTTTGGAGGAGCATTTCACTGTTTACGCCTTCCATTGGCAGCTCTCGCGCCGGATAGATGGGCAGCAAAATACATTCATCAAGTTTGTCGAGTGCCTTGGCGAATGCGTCGGCAAAGTCGCGGGTACGACTGAACAAATGTGGTTGAAAAACACCGGTTATTTTTCGGTCGGGGTACATCATCCGGGCTGCGGCGATGGCGGCTTCCAATTCAGCGGGATGGTGGGCGTAATCGTCCACGAATACCGTTTTTGCCGTTTTAACCACCGTCTCGAAACGGCGTTTGACGCCCTTAAAACTTGCCAAAGCCGCTGGAATTTTTTTGGCGTCCGCCCCAGCAAGCAACGCGGCCACTGTCGCGGCGATGGCATTTTTCACATTGTGCAAGCCTGGATATGCCAATCGCAGCGCTTCGAAATGTCGCGGCCTTCCGGCCTCCGAAAAAATTGAATCCGGCAATGGAACGTTATCATTTATTGCTAGGTCAAAAACAGTAAACCCATCCTCCATTCTGATATTTTTAGCCTGGACATCGCCACTTTCGACCCCAAAATACAAGGCGTTTTCAACGTCTAAATCAATACTTTGCTCGAGCAACAAAAGCCCTCCCGGCTTCAACTGTCCGGCAAATTGTTGGTAACTGGCAAGCACTGCCGCTGCTGTGCCATAAATATCCAGGTGATCAGCATCCACAGAATTAATGACCGCTATTTCTGGATGAAGTTGCAAAAAAGACCGGTCGTACTCGTCAGCCTCCACCACGACCCAATCACTTTCCCCCTCAACAAAATTACTGCCCAAATTTCCTGAAATCCCCCCCGTAAAGGCCGTCGCATCCACCCCGCAGGCGCGAAGCAGGTGAATGGTCATGGTACTCGTGGTGGTCTTTCCATGGGTACCTGCCAAAGCAATACATCGCTTGGCACGGCTGATAATGCCAAGTACTTCCGCGCGTTTTTTAAGGGGATATCCCCTGCTCAAAAACCAATTGAGTTCAGTGTGGTCTTTGGGAACAGCCGGTGTAAAAACAACAAGATCAATACCTTCTGGGATAAACGACACGTCGTCCACATAGTGTATATGCATACCTTCTGCAGCGAGTGCGCGGGTCAAATCAGTCTCCGTACGATCATAGCCATGCACTTCCACACCGTGCAGTTGGAAATAGCGCGCAAGGGCCGACATGCCAATGCCGCCGATGCCGATGAAATAGATTTTGTGGATGGACTGAAAGTTCATAATGTTTATTAATTAATATGCCGGATGATTTCCATATAGAACGTCAAGTATTCCTTTGCTGCATTATTCCAGGTGAATTTTGCGGCATAGTCTTTCATGCGCTGCTTTTTTTGGGTATCTATTTCGTATTTCAACATACCGTCCGAAAACACTTTTTGAATATGTTCAGGGGCAAAAGATGTGAAATAAAAGGCCTCTACTCCGCCAATTTCGGGCAAACTTCCTCGATCTGAGAGAAAAACAGGCTTGCCACACGCCATTGCTTCTAGGACAGGCAACCCAAAGCCCTCCGACAGCGACGGAAAAAGCAGGGCAGCACAGTTTTCATAGGCGTCCCATTTTTCAGATTCCGAGACTTCACCCATAAAAACAAGCCGATCCCCCACCCCCATGTCATCCGCATTTTTTTGAAGTTCCCGTTGATATCCCTTGTGGTTCCTACCTGCTATTAACCACTGATATTGAGGATTTATCAACAGGATCGGCAAAGCAACTGCGTAGTTTTTCTTTGGATGCATTCCGATTGAAAACAAGAAAGGTTGACGTAAATCGGACTTTTTTTCACCCATAATACCTGGCATATTTGCACCATTGTGGATTACCCTGGTGGACATTTTCTCCGGTACTTCAAGGTGTGTTTGCACCGTGTTTTTAACAAATTCCGAGATATAAACCAAGCCTTTGCATCGATCAATTTTTTTTTGCAAACGTTTTATTTTTAGTTTTTTTCGCTGTTCTGAATAATCAGAACGGTCCAAAAAACTGAGGTCGTGGATTGTCATGACGACGGGCGTTTTGGTATTTGCAGGAAAGTACACGGAATCTTGATGTGTACAATGCCACAGTGCCGCATCGGTTGGAACGCCCGTCCACTTGTGCCATACTTTAGAGGCTTGATAGCCAAACGACGGGCCGAGTAATCCGGTCAATTGCGCAGGCAAATAGCACGCTAAATGGTTAGCATACGGGAGTGGAGGCACCGCTAAAGCCGTGCCCAATTGAAGACAGTATTGTCCCAATCCAGAGTTTATATCCCGTAAGCGTTCCATTTCAATGGCTATATTGTTCATCGTTTTCAGTTACCGCTTCAGTTCAAGCACCTCAATGCGCCCGCGATCCATTTGAATTGAAAGGTTATCCCCCTTCAGGGAAATTATTTTTATTTTAACGTCTTCGTACGAATCAGGGACCAAAAAAAGCGAGTCGTTTTTAATATGCCAGTCTCCTTTGTCTATTCTGGTATCTACGATCAGGTTATAGACCCCGTCTTTGGAAAGCACCATGGTAACAGCTGCTGGATCGGTTGCTATAGGTTTGCCTTCCGAGGTCCAGCGCACACCATGCCATTCCCCGACGATGTCTTTGGACAATTGTTCATCGTTGTTGCAAGCCAATAGGAAAAGGACTATCATTGATAAACAGTAAGCGAAATATTTCATTTCAACGGTTCGGTTAATGGTTGACAATATTCAGTGCTTCACTGGCAATGACATTTGCAGCATTCGGTCTCCCCATGGGTCGTATGCTCTCCCCGAGGCTAAAGGCCAGTGCTTCATTTTCTAGGATCATAAATGCCTCTGGCAGCATTTTAGCGACGGCATCGGCATCGCTAACAAGCCTGGCTGCCCCCTTTTCAACCAACGCCAGTGCATTTTTTGTTTGGTGATCTTCTGCTACATTTGGGGATGGAACCAAGACAGCAGGTTTACCAACCAGGCACAATTCACTGATAGTCAAGGCGCCTGCTCTGGAAACAACAACATCTGCGGCAGCATACAGCAAGTCCATTCGATCAATAAAACCCATTAGTTTGACATGCTCGAGTGCAGCTGTTTCACAGTTTTTGTACTGCAGTTCATAGTATTTTCCGCACTGCCAAATCACGTTGACAGGGCTATTTTTCAGCAAGTCATAACCTTTTGCCAGAGCCACATTGAGTGTTCGTGCACCCAGGCTACCGCCAATCACGACGATTGTTTTTCGTGTGGTATCCAAACCGTAATAGGCCAAGGCTTCGGCGCGTTTTCCCTCTAGTTGGAGGATATCCGCCCGAACAGGATTACCAGTATAATGTAACTTTCCTTTGTCGAAGAACTGCTCCATGTGGTCGTAGGCGACACATATAGCCTGTGCTTTTTTTCCTAATAATTTATTGGTGACCCCAGCGTAGGAATTTTGTTCCTGAATCAAGGTTGGAATACCGGCACGTTGGGCTGCCCGCATGACAGGCCCACTCGCATAACCTCCCGTTCCAATCACCACATTTGGATTGAATTCTGCCACCAAGCGCCGTGCTTTGCGCAAACTGGAGAGGAGTTTAAACGGGAAGGACAGGTTTTTGAGCGAAAAACTACGTTGAAAACCCGCTATGTTTAACCCTACGATAGGGTATCCTGCTTTTGGCACACGCTCCATTTCCATACGGCCCTCCGCGCCGACAAACAGCAATTCCGCGTCGGGCCTCAAGCGTTTGATGGCATCAGCTATGGCAATAGCCGGGAAGACATGTCCCCCCGTTCCACCACCCGTTATCATTATTTTTATTTTATTTTGCATAGTATCACCATATTATTGCTGGCGAAAAAGTTCAAATTCAAGGTTGTATTTATTCCAAAGATTCAATATATTTGCTCACACTCAGTATTATACCCAGCGAGACACAGGTGAACAACAAACTGGTGCCCCCCATTGAAATAAGGGGTAGCGTAAGTCCTGTTGCCGGCACAAGATTAACATTTACGGCAATGTTGGCCAACGCTTGTACTGTCAGCAACAAACTCAGGCCAATGGCTAGGAATGCCCCAAAGGCTTTGGGACTTCGGGTTACGAGTTTCACATTTCGTAGAAACAACAGTACGTAAAGGGCTAACACCACGGTAGCACCCACTAGGCCATATTCTTCACAAATGATGGCGTAAATAAAATCTGCATGCGCGTACGGCAAAAAATTTCGAATCAAGCTGTTGCCTGGGCCTTTCCCAATGATTCCCCCTTTTGCGATGGCAATTTTTGCCTGTTGCACTTGGTATCCACCATCTTCTACATTGGAATATTCGTTCAGCCTCGATATCCAGGTATCAACCCTGACAAGACCTGCTTCCGGGTACAATTTACCAATGGCAATCAAACCCGCCAATACCACAACGCCCAAAATTCCGAGCAAGAAAATATATTTCCAACTTACCCTTCCGATAAACATCAACAGAATACAAGTTGCGAACAACACCGCTGCGGTACTCAGGTTTGCAGGTGCGATAAGCCCACAAACAATGAGCACCGGCACCAAAATGGGCATGAAAGCATCTTTAAAACTGGTGATATAGTCTTGTTTTCGGGTCAATTCCCGGGCGATATAAATAATGAGCGCAATTTTTGCGAATTCAGACGGCTGGAAACTGAACCCCGCCAAACTGATCCAACGGCTGGCATCGTTGATGTTACGACCAAAGGCCAGTGTAAACATCAGGAGGGGGATTGCCATCAATATCATGATTGGGGCAAAACGTTGGTATTGCCGGTAGTGTAGCAGGTGGCACAGGTAAATAATCACAAAACCAAATGCCATCAACACCATGTGTTTCACCAGAAAAATGGTCGTATTGCCTCCCCTAGAGCGCCAAGCTTCCCAGCCTGAGGCCGAGTAAACTGCCAGGATGCTGAACAGGCTCAGCACGGCGATGATCATCCAAATGGTGCGATCGCCTTTTAATTCTGCTGCTATTCGGTTTCCGAGTGACATTTATCCGCTGGTTTGGTTCCGTGACATGGTATTAATGGGTGTAGAGCGCTAGTACGGCTTCCCGAAACTGCGTTCCACGGTCTTCATAATTTTTAAACAAATCAAAACTGGCACAAGCGGGGCTGAGGAGTACTGTATCGCCTGCATGGGCAAGCGATGCCGCTTTTTGAACAGCTTCTTGAGCACTTCGGGTTTCTACAATCGGCTTGTTCAACGCACCGAAAACACGCAAGATGGTCGTATTGTCCAAGCCCATACAAACAATGGCAGAAACGTGCTGTTGCACCAAGGGAAGCAACGGCGTATAGTCATTGCCCTTGTCTTGTCCGCCTACTATCCAGACCGTTGGTGTATCCATGGATTGGAGTGCATAGTTGACAGCATCAACATTGGTGGCTTTTGAATCGTTGATCCAAGTAACACCGGCTTTGACGGCGACTTTTTCGAGGCGATGCTGGGGTGGCGTAAATGTATTGAGTCCTTCCTGAATTTTAGCCGCTTTGGCGCCGAGCAGTAAGGAAGCCCGGATGGCACACGCGGCATTGAACATGTTGTGGGGGCCTCGAAGGGCCGACATCGTCAAGTCAAAATCATGTTTTCCGACTTTAATCCGTCCATTTTTACAGAAACCTTTTTTGATAGCGATCTGGCTTCCACGGGTGGACACAAGGCTGTTTTGGTCATCTGCAGGAACTGTGCGTTTACAAGTCGTCATGCCAGCGGCAACCTCAGGATCAAATCCATTGTAGATAAATTTGTCACCCCTTTGCTGGTTCAATGTGACCCTGAACTTCGATTGCACATAACGTTCCAGCATATAATTGTAACGGTCGAGGTGATCTGGGGTAATGTTAAGCAGTATCGCTATGGAAGGTTTAAAAGCTTGAATATCATCCAGTTGAAAACTACTCATTTCAAGTACAAAAATCCGTTGGCCATCTGTTTCGCGGCGGTTCAGGAGGTCCTCGAGCACCATACGAGCGAAGCTATTGCCCACATTACCGCCTTTCCGTGTCTGTAACCCGGCGGTAAGGAGCAGGTGGTGCGTAAGTTCGGTGGTGGTGGTTTTTCCGTTGGAGCCCGTGATAGCGACGATTTTGCACCTGCCTGCGTATCGGTATCCAAACTCGATTTCTCCAATCACGTTGATACCTTTTGCACGGACAGCACGCATCACCTCCGACGACTCCGGAATACCGGGGCTTTTGATCACCTCGTTGGCATTCAAGATAGCCTCGAGCGTGTGTCTATGCTCTTCCCAAGCAATACCATGGGCGTCAAGCTCCTTTTTAAAAGGCAATTTTATGGTTCCCGTATCAGAAACCAATACGTCAAACCCCAAGTGCTTTGCCAAAAGGGCAGCACCTGTACCGGATTCACCGGAGCCTAATATGACGATTTTATTACGCATGGTATTCATTATCTGATTTTCAGCGTGATAATGGTTGCAACAGCCAACAATATTTGTACAATCCAGAAGCGCACCGCAATGGTCACTTCATGGAGACCTTTTTTCTGATAGTGGTGGTGCAGAGGCGCCATTAAAAACAATCTTTTCCCAACACCGAACTTCCTTTTAGTCCGCTTAAACCACCACACCTGCATGATAACAGACATATTTTCAACCAAAAATACGCCACACAACAGTGGAATCAACAGTTCTTTCCGCAATATGATGGCCATCGCCGCGATGATTCCACCGAGGGTAAGACTTCCGGTATCTCCCATAAAAACCCTTGCCGGAAACACATTGTACCACAAAAAGCCTATACAACCACCCAGTAAACAGGCTGAAAAAATAACCATTTCACTGCTATTGGGGATGTAAAGGATGTGCAAAAAATCTGCTGCGACTGAATTGCCACTCACATACGCGAGAATACCCAACGCAACACAAACAATGGCCGAAACACCCGCCAACTGGCCATCTAGACCGTCCGTCAAATTGGCGCCATTGCTCACCGCCGTGATGACAATGATCGACATTATGACAAATAAAATTGAGCTCAGGTCCCTGGCATTGTCGCCCAAAAACGGGAGTATTTTCGAATAATCCAGTTCGTTGTTTTTAAAAAATGGTACGTTGGTGATGTGTGCTTTTGCGTACACCATTTCTGTGTAAATCCCTGGTTTTAAAGGGTCTTTGACGAATATCGTGTCCGTTATCACGTACCCATTCCGAGCAGCGACTTCAGCATCGAGTCGCACCACAACCTCATCATTCATTAACATGGTCACACCGACAATCAAACCGAGCCCCACCTGTCCCATTATTTTAAACTTTCCCTTCAGACCCTCTTTATCTTTTTTAAACACCTTTATATAGTCGTCCAGAAAACCAATCGCGAACATCCAAACGGTACTGAAGAGCATGATTAATATGTACACATTGTCGAGCCGGGCCATCAGGAGACAGGGTATCAAAGTTGCCGCAACGATGATAATCCCTCCCATGGTGGGCGTGCCCGCCTTTGAATTTTGACCAGCCAACCCCAAATCCCTGATCGTTTCACCGATCTGTAAGGTTCTCAACCATTCAATGACTCGACGGCCGATCACCAAAGAAATGAGCAGCGAAAGCAGCAGGGCTACCCCGGCCCGAAACGAGATAAACTTAAACAACCCGGCACCGGGCAGGTCGTAATGCTGTTTTAAATATTCAAAAAGATGGACTAGCATATTCTATTATTGCCAAGCTGCGTTTACAATGACGGTACATGGTTGATTTGATATGTTTTGATTAAACGGATTGTCGATTGAACATACATCCTTCGCCAACCATTTCAAAAGGCAACTGGTTATGTGGCACGCTAACCAGTTACTTCAAAAGATAGTTCCACTATTACTATAAGTCCCCTTCGATTCTATTACCCTTCTCGCATCATACGTAGGAGCACCAGTTTGTCATCAAAAGGATATTTCACCCCTTGAATATCTTGGTATTTCTCATGGCCTTTGCCGGCAACCAGGATCACGTCATTGGCACCGGCCAATCGCTCAGCCGTTTTAATGGCCTGTTCTCGGTCTTGAATAACGATCGTTTTCTTGCGTCCATCGGTATCCAGTCCGGCTTCCATATCTTTCAAGATAGCTGCCGGATCTTCTTTGCGCGGGTTATCGCTTGTCAGAATAAGGTGATCACTCCAAAGGGCGCAAACACGGGCCATTACGGGGCGTTTGGTTTTATCCCTATCACCTCCTGCGCCGGCGACCGTGATAACACGGGACGATTTTTTTTTCAATTTAGCGATTGTTTCCAGCACTTTATCAAGTGCATCGGGCGTGTGTGCGTAATCAACGATACCGATACAGCCTGGTTTAGTGGGATGAATGAGGTATTCAAACCGACCTTCAGCGCCGCTCAGGTTACTGATTACCGTCAGGGCGGCCATCTTATCCACCCCGAGCAACATGGCTACCGCATAGGTTGCTGTTAGATTGTACGCGTTGAACTCCCCGATCATACGGGTATGAATAGCGGCGCCATCCAACTCCAAGTGCAGGCCTTCTAGGCTATTTTCAATGATTTTTGCTTTATAATCTGCCGATTTTTTTAGCCCATACGTTGATTTTGTCGCTTTTGTATTTTGGAGCATAATAGCACCATTGCGATCATCAATATTGGTCAAGGCAAAAGCACTTTTGGGCAATTCATCGAAGAATTGCTTTTTGGCGTCTCGGTATTCTGCGAACGTGTGGTGGTAGTCGAGGTGATCGTGGGTAAGGTTGCTAAACACCCCACCGGCGAAAGTGGCCCCAGCTATCCTCCGCTGGTGAACAGCGTGGCTGCTTACTTCCATGAACACATAACGACATCCGGCTGTGACCATGTCCTGCAAAAGCCCATGCAGACTAACAGCATCCGGCGTCGTGTGCGTGCTCGCGATAATCCGCGCACCAATTCTATTTTCAACAGTACCAATCAGGCCACACGGATGGCCAAGTCGGGTAAAAAGTTGCCACAACAACGTTGCTGTGGTGGTTTTTCCATTGGTACCGGTAACGCCCACCAAGGTGAGGTGTTCCGAAGGGTTTTGATAATATTGCGCAGCCATTTGGCCAAGTACTTCAGCAGCATCAGCAACGCGCACCGAAACAATGTCCGTCTGAGCAATGGTATCGTTCTCATACACCAAAGCGACAGCCCCGTTTTGAATGGCCGCATCGACAAACTGGTGGCCATCGACCTGCGCACCACGAACTGCCACAAAAACATCCCCTGGCTGAACCGCGCGGGAATCAAACCGGATACTGCCGATTTCAACGGCGAGGCTGCCGTGTGTGTCCAGCAGGTGGACATTTTTGAGTAGATGCTCGAGTGTCATAGCCGATAATTGTTCAATCGTTCATTCAAGGTACAGGGTACAAGTTTGTCCGTTGGCTTTGGTACCCACTGCCAAACTTTGGCGTCGGACCTTACCAATTCCCTCCACGCGCACGCGGCATCCACGGTTTTCCAAGATGTAGATAGCATCTTTCAACCCCATTCCGATGACAGACGGAACAGCTTTGTCTGAAATAATTCTATTTTTCAACATCAAAGAATCTCCTTTTTCCGCCACCAGCACAGACCATTCCTGCAGCGCTTTGTCATCTTCCTGGTCTTTGAAGTAATCCAAACCCAGCCACTGCAAGCTCTCCTTCATATCCTTGACAGTGCCTGCGTCAAAAGAGGGCATCTGTTTGGTCATCAACTTATTTGGAACATTTTTATTGATGGGCGTGTGGAGTTCCGCTTTCATGGCGTAACACTTGTCCGCGATGGATCGAAACACCGGGGCTGCCACTTCAGCGCCGTGATAGCCACCCCGTTCGGGCTCACTGATAACGACGATACAAGAATAAAAAGGGTCATTGGCAGGAAAAAAACCACAAAATCCGGCTTGGTGACGAATACCATTGGAGGCGCGAAATTTGTGATAATTCAACTGTGCCGTACCTGTTTTGCCGGCAATAGCATAGTTGGCCGATAGAATATTTTTTGCTGTGCCGTTGAGTACAACTTCCCGTAGCAATTCGTTGGCTTTGTCGATGGTTGACTTAGAGGCAATACTGCGTTTGACCACCGTTGGTTGGAATTCCTTCAGGATTTCACCGTATCGTTCCGTGCGCTGCACGATATAGGGTTTCATCATTCGTCCGTTGTTGGCCACCGCGTTGTAAAAAGTCAGGAGTTGCATGGGCGTCAGCAGCAGTTCATACCCGATGCTCATCCAGGGCAAGGTTGTTCCCGACCATTCACTTTTTGGATTTTTAGGGTCCTTGATGATGGGCGCTTCTTCTCCCCCTACTTCAATATCGGTTGGCAAGTCTAGTCCGAAGTCGCGCAGGTGCGCTAAAAACAAGGATGGGTTTGCTTTAAAATATCGCTGCGTAAGCGTTGCGGTACCCACATTGCTTGACTGAGCAAAGACTTGGCGGATAGACATGGAGTCCAGTCCATGGGGAACTGCGTCCACAAGTTCTTCGTCGTAAATTTTGACTTTTCCTCCATAGACAGGAATTTTATCGTCAAAATTTTTCAAAGCGCCCTCCTCCATCAGGGCCATGAAAGTAGCGAGTTTGAACATGGAACCAGGCTCTACCCGTTCTCCCACGGCATAATTATAGGTTTCCCACCATCCCTCTGGGGTACGGCCGATATTGGCCATGGCGCGAATTTTTCCTGTTTTCACTTCCATAACAATGGCGCAGCCGTGATCCGCGTTGTGGGTTTGGCAAGCGGTGAGCAAGCTATTTTCTGCGATATCCTGAATATTGATATCGAGGGTTGTGACGATATCATCTCCTGCTTCTGGTTCAATTTCTGCCAGATCATTGACTGGAATATAGACATCACCGGGCACACGGATCATCAATTGTTTGCCCTCTTTGCCCTCTAAAACATTGTTAAAACTACCCTCCAGACCTACCGGCAGGGCACCTTCTCGGGTATATCCGATGGTGCGTTGTGCCAATATTTTGAAAGGGCGTTCTCTGCGATTTTTTTGTTCGAGGATAAAACCGCCTTTGTACCGTCCCTGCCGAAAAATTGGAAAATTCTTCACCATCATGGCTTTGGAATAAGACAATTCCTTGGCAATAGGAACAAATCGAATACCGCGGGCCTTGCTGTCTGTACTATCGCGCAGTCGGCGCAACCACCCGGCGTAGGCTCCCGGCGTAAACTGTTGATCCACGTACGTAGAGAGCAGCCATCCGAGGCTGTCCGTAGCCTGCACATTAAAAATCTCGTTGGTAAGGCCTTCAGCCTTGGCATCAAAGTGAATATCAAAAAAGGGCAGAGACGTTGCGAGCAGCGAGCCATCGTCGGCCAAAATATTACCCCTTTGGGAAGGTGCGTCCACCCATTTTACATACAGGCTGTCTGATTTGGCCTCCCATTTAGGAGCATCTTTCACACTGATTTGAAAAAGTCGGAGGAAGATGACAAACGCAAGTCCCACCACCCCGGCAGCGACCAGGTAGACACGCAATAGGACTTCGTTTTTAATGTTTAGCACTGTACTGTATGTTACGAGTTACGGAATAACAACAACTTTAACGAACTGGTTTTTAAGCAGAAAAGCTCGATTTCCATCTCAGCATCGACTAATAAAGTAGCTGTCAGGAATAGAATCAAGCTATAATCGCTCATTTTACCTCGATCACCTTTGGCCCCTTGCCTTCTAAATCGACACCTGCTGGTTCGAGGCTTTCATCAATTTGGCTCTGCATGGATTTGTACATGGTTTCGCTTTTAATAGCGGTGTACTCCCACTTGAGTTCTTTCATTTCTTTTTGTTTTTGCTGGATTCGGCGGACGCCTTTTTCAGCAAAATGCGCATTGGCGATGTATAGGATCCCTAAAAAGCCCAAAAAAAGTACGTACTGAAAGTTTCCAAACACAAGATTGGTGGTGTGTTGGCTGATGTTCAGTGCTTGGACTAATTTATTGGCCATTGTATTTGTTATTGAGGATTACGTGATTTATACATAAAAATTTCGATTTCTTGGTTCGAAGTCAAGCCCGAAAGACCCCACGGTATTGTGTCAGACGTGAGCACCCCTTTGGGTTACATATTATTGCAGCATTATTTTTTTTCCAACCCTCAATTTTGAACTTCTGGATCGGACATTCCTAGATACTTCAGACGCACTGGGTTCAATTGCTTTTTTGGTGACAAGCTGCCACGGCCGTTCAATGTTGCCGTAAAAGTCCTTTTTCATTTCACCTTTTGTATTGCCTGTTTTAAGGAAATTTTTTACCATTCTGTCTTCCAAGGAATGGAAAGCGATAACAGCCAGAATACCGTCAGGTGCCAGCATTTCATAAGAAGCTTGTAAAAAATCTTCCAATGCGCCCAATTCATCGTTTACTTCCATGCGCAGGGCCTGAAAAACCTGTGATCGATACCGCATTCTATCGCCTAGGAAATACTTTTCACACAGATCAACGAGGGTAACCGTATTTCTAAATTGGTTGCTTTCCCGAACTTTAACCACGGCCTCTGCGAGCGTTTTGGCATTGCGCACCTCACCCAAATCACCAAAAACCCTTTGCAATTCTACGACTGTATATTGGTTGAGAATATCTGCTGCTGTTATACCTTCTCGGGTATCCATGCGCATATCCAAGGGTGCATCAAAACGGTAAGAAAAACCGCGTTCAGCACTATCCAGTTGGTGGCTACTCACACCCAGGTCGGCCAGAATTCCCTGCACACCGCCAGGTTTCACCCCTTCAGACCGCACTTGTTGCTTTAAATGCCTAAAGTTCGAATGTACAAAAGTGAAATTGGCGCTTTCGGCAAACAAATCAGCAGCAGCGTTCTGCATGGCATCATTGTCTTGATCAAAAGCAAACAAGTGCCCTTTTCCTGCTAATTTTTCCAATATCAGACCAGCATGCCCACCACCACCAAAAGTGGCATCCACGTAAATACCATTCGGGACTATCCGAAGTGCGTCAATAGATTCGTGCAGTAGAACACTTACGTGATACATGGTATTTCGTATGTTTTATTTGCCTCCTCCAAGGTGGTGTCACCGACTGGACGGGATACAAATAGTTGCTTTACAATTCAATATCGCCCACGCCGTCAGTGCCACCGCCCATTACGTCATTTGCAAGGTCAGCAAACGTATTGGAGTCAATTCCTGCAACTTGTGCGTGTGCTTCGGGCGACCATATTTCGATACGGTCGTCCATGGCTACGAGGATGGCTTCTTTGCTGAAGTTGGCGTAGTCCATTAAAGTTTTTTGCAATAAAATCCGATCCGCGCTATCGGTTGTGATTGGATAGGCTCCCAAGTAAAAAGAGCGAATAAAGGCGCGATTCCGGTCATTAAAACGATTGAGACGGCTCAACTTGGCAGCGATAGCATCCCAGACCGGTTTGGGGTAAAGTGTGAGACACTTTTCAAATCCCCTGTTCACCACAAATTCATAACCGGAACCCTCGCCTCCGGGTTTGTCACCCAGTTGACGCAGTAGCGCGGTTGGAAGGCGCATACGACCCTTATCGTCTAGGGCCACAGGATATTCGCCTATGAGTTGCATGACGGTACTGTTAAATTACTGTAACTGGTTAGGTGGCACACTGTGTGGCCCAAAAAGGTCCATTTTCCGCCATACTTCGCAGATTTTTTTGACCGTAGCGCTGCTACGGCCTACAAAAATCCGCTTCGTCTGTCAAAAAATGGTCACTTTTTTGTCTCAGATGCGACCACCTATCCAGTTACAAATTACTATTTCTGCTTCATTGCAACCTGCAAGCGCTATTGTGGGAATGCGTTTACAGTTTGTTGGCACAAATGTAAGATATTTTCCCATATTTTCCCACTTTCTTGCAAAAAAATTGCTTTTCACGAAGAGTGTCA
>CAIZLM010000222.1 GCA_903933805.1 uncultured Bacteroidota bacterium
GTTATAAATAGTAACTGGTTAGCGTGGTCGCGTCTGAGACAAAAAAGAGACGATTGGTAGTCTCCGACGCGATCACCGAATCAACTACTTTAACATTTTATGGCACGATTATTTTTCTCAATCGACGAGTTTGGCACGATTTTTCGATCTATAGACTATAGAAAGAGTTTTAGTTTGATTGGTTAATTGTTTGTTATGGTTGTTTTGTAGGCCGTCCTCTCCGCAAGATTAGGACGGCTTTTTTTTGCCGTATATTGTAAATTTGGTTGAGTGGCGCGCTGTTAGGCCCAATAAGGCCCATTTTCAGCCATAATTCGCCCATTTTTTTGGTTATCGGGCTGCTAGTGCCGCGTCCAGTCAATGGCACATGAATTGAGGGAGGCAAATTTTTCCTTCATCAAGGCGCGAGGAGGGCTCAATACGGGATATTGTAACCGACGAACAACGCAGCGGCAGGGAAAATTGGACCGCCACATGCATGGGCCATTGACTTGACACGGCGCTAGATCCTACAAAAATCCGATTCGTCTGGCAAAAAATGTGTTTTTTTGGTCTCTGGCGCAACCAGTTACCGAATATTTACTTCGGGCTCCAAACGTATTCCAAATGCCTGTTGAACGGACTCAATAATGTTAAGAGCCAGTCTTTGAACTTCTGCTCCGGTGGCCCCGCCGTAGTTTACGAGTACCAGCGCCTGTTTTTCATAACTCCCTGTATTCCCGACCCGTTTGCCTTTCCACCCACATTGCTCGATGAGCCAGCCTGCGGGAATTTTTTCACGGCCATCGGGCAACGTGTAATGCGGTGCGTCAGGGTAATGAAGCCGGATTTGGTCCAACACCGCAGGGTCTGTTTCAGGATTTTTAAAAAATGAGCCACAATTGCCTATCTCAGCAGGATCAGGAAGTTTTGAACGCCTGATGTTGACGACAGCACGACTCACATCCGCGATACTAGGCGTGTGTACTTGCTCCACTTCCAATGTTTTTCGAATATCTCCGTAAGAAAGATTGAGCTGGTGTTGGTGTTGGGTCAACGAAAAAACCACCGATGTAATACAGTATTGCCCCTTCAACTCCTGCTTAAAAATACTGTCCCGGTAGCCAAACCTACAACTTGCTTTGCTGAATGATCGCTGTTCACCGGTTTCGAGGTGTACCGCCGAAAGCCGCACAAAAACGTCCTTCAACTCCACCCCATAAGCGCCAATATTCTGTACGGGCGACGCGCCAACAGTACCCGGGATCAGGCTCAGGTTCTCCACGCCACCATAGCCCTGTCCAACAGCCCAACATACGAAATCATGCCATACAACGCCGCCGCCAACAGCCACCCAAACCTTGTTGCTGAACTTGCGCACGACCCGAATACCGGGCAAGGAATTCTTCACCACCAATCCGGGAACATCGTGGGTGAACAACAAATTACTGCCTCCGCCCAGCACCAAAACGGGTTTTATACCGTGCCGGAGCACCGCACGCAAGTCTTCCACCGAAAAAACCTCGAAAAAATTGGCAGCTTTGGCATCAATCCTGAAGGTGTTATAGGGCAGCAGTGCGTGATTGTGAAGTATTTTCATGGCTGTTTTTGATGGTGAACAAGGCGTATTTTAGCAGAAAAAGCGATAATTTCAATTGAAAAGACACCGAAGTTGTTGCTCCAACAGCCGCACATCTTGCACGTCATAATCCTCGTATCCACTGCTCCAGTCGATGCGCACCCGATCGAGGTAAGAATGTTTCATTATTTTCAAAACATCGACAGATAGCGGGTATAGTGCATGAAAAACAAGGGCCTTTTCCCTGGTGGCAGTGGTTTCTTCCTCCAATTGTTGGTTGAACACATCAAAAGAAGACCCATCCATAAACCGCAAGGTAGCAAGACTGTTTTTTTCCAGTTTCCCAAAAGCCTTGCGCGGATTTGGATCGTTGATGGTGAAGGTTAAATACAAATAGACCTTGGACCCGGATGCTGCCAGCGATGCCTCGCACAGTACATTGGGGGCGCCTTTCAAGTAGTTTTTCAAAACTTTTGGCGTATGTCGGAAGAGTTCGGCCGCTGCTGTTCGACGGTATAATTCTCCGGAAAATTCATCCCTCGTCTCAACGTCAAACAAACAAGGCAATGCAGGCGGATGAAGCATCACATCCTCCTCAGGCTCGTATGTTTTGATGCCCGCAATAGTAGTCGTGGGTGACGCTGCTGTTTGCTGGCGCTTGAACACCGGAATTTGTAGCGGATTTCGTATTTTTTTTCCCAACAGCGATCCCCTCGTTTGTCTTTGAAAAGCACTGTCAGCCGGTGGTATGGTATCCACCGCACTTTGTGCCCTCAAAAAAAAAGGAAGTAACACCGCAAAAACAATGAAAAGCAGCCTGAACGGCGAAAATAAATGGTCCTTCATGTGTAAAAAAGAGATTCATGGCGGTTGGTGTAGCCGAAAACCGGCGTAACCCCTACATTCGCAGCAAAAGTACGCGTCGATTCCCATACCGATAGGACAGGATGACGCTGATTCTATAAATTTCGAGACACATCATTCAACCGTTTACCGCTATTGAACATGAAATCAATTTTACCAACCCTCGTTATTACCTGTACCGTACTCCTTACAGCTTGTAACACGACTACCCAACAGGCCAACTCGCAATCCATGGACTTCAAACAAATTCCCGTCACGTACCCACTCTCCCGCAAAGATACCACGGTGCAAGACAACTACTTCGGCACCACGGTACCTGACCCATACCGCTGGCTCGAAGACGACCAAAGTGCCGAAACAAAAGAATGGGTAACCCGCCAAAACATTGTTACAAACGGCTACCTGAGCCAAATCCCGTTCCGAGATCAGATAAAAAAACGACTCGAAGCAATTTTTAACTACGAAAAATTTGGAACACCCTTCAAAGAAGGCGGCAAATACTTCTTCTTTAAAAATGATGGACTACAAAACCAAAGTGTGCTCTACGTACAAGACAACCTCAACGAGGACGCTACCATGGTGCTTGACCCCAATAAATTCAGTGCAGACGGTACCACATCACTCGGCGAACTCGATTTCTCAAAAGACGGACGTTACCTCGCCTATTCTACCTCCGTGGGAGGGTCTGACTGGCGTAGCATTGTTGTGAAAGACCTCCAAACAGGCCTCATGCTGGATGATAAAATAGACTGGGTAAAATTCAGTAATATTGCCTGGGAAGGAAATGGCTTTTATTATACCCACTTCCCAGAACCGAAAAAAGGCGATGAACTCAAGGCCGCAAACAAACTCGGCGCCGTTTATTACCACCAGCTCGGCACCCCAACTTCAGCCGATAAATTGGTGTACAGCGACAAAGCACACCCCGACCGTTCTTTCGGCGGAACCACCACCAGCGACGAACATTTTTTGATTGTTAGCGGGTGGGAAAGCACCAGCGGAAATGCCCTGTTTGTCAGAGATCTAACCAAAAAAAATAGCGCCTTTGTCACGATTGCCGCTGCCTACGACAAAGACTTCAACGTCGTGGATAATATGGGAGACAAACTGCTTGTACTGACCAACCACCAGGCGCCAAACCAACGCCTAATCCTCGTTCAAATCGACCAACCCAGCGAAAAAAACTGGCAAACATTTATCCCCGAAGACTCCAGCGACGTACTGCAAAGCGCTGCAATCTGCGGCGATAAAGTCGTTTGTTCCTACCTACACAACGCAGCAAGCAGTCTCCGGGTGTTTGACCTTACCGGAAAGCTGCTTGCAGCAGTAGCACTGCCAGAAATCGGAACCGTGGGTAGCGTCAGTGGCAAGCCAGGCGAGCAACAAGCCTTTTTCTCCTTCACTTCTTTTCTCCGACCCAACACCATCTATGCCCTAGACATGGGAACCCTGCAAACCAGGGTGTTTAAAGCACCATCACTGGACTTTAATCCTGATCTTTTTACCACCGAACAGGTTTGGTACACCAGCAAAGATGGCACCAAAGTTCCCATGTTCATCACCCGGAAAAAAAATATCGCCTTCGATGGTCAGAACCCCACCCTGTTGTACGGATACGGAGGCTTCAATATTTCCCTCACACCCTCCTTTAGCCCATCCAGGGCGGCTTTGTTGGAAAACAACGGAATCTACTGCGTGGCCAATATCCGTGGAGGAGGCGAATTTGGTGAAAAATGGCACAATGCAGGCACTAAGTGCCAAAAACAACATGTTTTTGACGACTTCATCGCTGCCGCAGAATACCTGACAGCAAAGAAATATACCTCGCCTGCACGACTGGCCATCCAAGGTGGCTCCAATGGCGGTCTGTTGATTGGCGCCTGCATGACACAACGCCCCGATTTGTTTGGCGTCTGTTTTCCACAAGTAGGTGTACTTGATATGTTGCGGTACCACCAATTCACCATTGGTTATGCCTGGGCAACAGACTATGGACGCAGTGACAATGCCAATGAGTTTCCATGCCTGTTTAAATATTCGCCTTTACACAATGTCTCCAAAACAGCTTATCCAGCGACCATGATCACCACGGCAGACCACGATGACAGGGTGGTACCGGCACACTCCTTTAAATTTGGATCAACCTTGCAGGAATACCAGCAAGGAACAAATCCTGTGCTGATTCGCATAGAAACCAGTGCCGGCCATGGCGCAGGAAAACCTACCACAAAAATAATTGATGAAGCCGCTGATGTCCTCTCTTTCATGCTGTTCAATATGAAAGTACCCGTCGTGTATGGTCCAGATAAAAAATAGGTAGTCGCATATTGAAGAAACGCAACTGGTTAGGTGGTCGCGTCGGAGACAAAAAAGTGGGTATTTATTGCCAGACGAAGCGGATTTTTGCAGGCCATAGCAGCGCTACGGTCAAAAAAATCGCCGAAGGATGATAATAAATACCCACTTTTGGGTCATACGCCTTGCCGGCTAAGTTTTTACGAAATAAAAAAGAGCCGCCCCGTCGTTACGGGACAGCTCTATCTTCCTTCCATCAATAGACTATCCAGCCTATTTATTCTTCAGCGATGAATCGCATTGTTGTCGTCACTTTTTTTAGTTCCAATAACCCCGCGCCCACCAATATTCGGTTTTAAAAAAATCCTAAAATATTGGCTTAGGCGCAGAAGGGTTATACAGGTACCATAATAAATGTTGGTTTTTTTGTTTTCATTTTCAAGTTAACAACCAACCAAAACAGCGCCCGATAGACAGGGGAAATAACCAAAGCGCAACAGTACACACACTAAGCAACCGGAAGTGAAACCAAAGGCAAAGGCCCACCGGACATACCGGAAACATTGAAAGCGCACACCGCACACACCGTTTGTTTCAATTGTTGATACAAAGAGACCGGATTTTCTATTGTCGGGTAAGGACAATTGTCAATAGTCGATTTGACAATTGTTCTTATCGAGTTTATAAAACTGATAATCAATTAATTATATAATAAATTCTATTTAAAATTGAACTATTTTATTTGCATTTTTTTTCAAAGTAACTGGTTGGGCCAGTCAGCGTGCCACTCAACCAGTTACGTTTTTAGTAACTGGTTGGGTGGTCGCGTCTGAGACCAAAAAGTGATCATTTTTTGCCAGACGAAGCGGATTTTTGTAGGCCGTAGCAGCGCTACGGTCAAAAAAATCTGCGAAGTATGGCGGAGAATGGGCCTTTTTGGGCCAGTCAGCGTGCCACTCAACCAGTTACGTTTTTAGTAACTGATTGGGCGGTCGCGTCTGAGGGGCAATCATCTACTTCAAATAGTTTCCAGTACTTTTTGAGCCAATACTTCTATTGTAAGATCTTCTTCAAACCTCAACACCGGACATTTCAGTTCGGCAAGCCAATCAAGTTCCTTGGATCTACTGCGGATATTATCGGAAGCATCATCGTAGGCCGCTGCCCAAGTTAAAAATTTTTCAAAAACGACATGTAAATCTCCTCCTGGAGCAACGCGTTCTGGCCCATAACGCAAGCGCTCGCGGGCTTGAATGCGGTCCAACCTGGTCTCTACCGGCACCCAAAGCCACACCACCATGTCAAACGCCGGAATAAACACGTCTCCCCAGCCACACATGGCACCGGAGAGCACCCAACTTTCATGGGCAGCAAAATCTTTGGTAAGCAGTTGCCTCCGGTGATCCGGGTTGCGGCGGCGGCGAAATGGCAACGCATCATCGGTAAACCAATGATAATCATCTGTATCAAAATGTGGCACGCCGAGTTTTTTGGCGAGCGCTTTTCCCAAAGTGGTGACACCCGAGCCGGGAGCACCGAGAAGGTGAATTTTCATGGTCTGTATCGTATTCGTGGAAGTACCGGTAATTTTCGTGACACAAAAGTGGTTGAAGGTGCAAATGTGCTCGTTTGGAAATTATTTTAGGCCATAAAAGAGGCTGTTCGCTGAATTGTCTGCTATTTTCGCAAAAAAATAATGCGCTTGACAGCATCTAAAATTATCCTCATTTCTCCGGCCAACCCTTTGCGGGGCGGTATCGCAGCTTCTTCCGAGCGGCTGGCACAGGCGCTACAGTCAGTTGGCCACCAGGTGATCATTTATTCTTTTTCCTTGCAATACCCCTCCTTTCTTTTTCCCGGCAAAACACAATTTACCGACGAGCCCTGTCCACAAGACTTGGTGATCAAAACACGCCTGAACGCCATCAACCCGTTCAACTGGTTTATGGTGGGTCGGGAAATTACCCGGGAAAAACCGGATCGCATCATTGTGCGCTTTTGGTTGCCCTTTATGGGTCCTTGTCTGGGGACCGTACTGCGAATAGTCCGTTTTTTTTCCGCGAAGCCGCCCACCATAACCGGGTTGGTTGACAACATTGTTCCCCATGAAAAACGGGTTGGAGACCAGGCTTTTGCCCGTTATTTTATCGGCGCTTGTGATAATTTTGTGGTCATGTCCAAATCAGTGGGCCAACAGATTCAATCATTTTCAAAAAAGGTGGTGCGTTATGCACCCCATCCGCTTTACGATACGTACGGTGAAACGATGCCCAAAAGCGCGGCGCGAAGGCTGTTGGGTTTGCCCGAAGACAAGCACCTGCTGCTGTTTTTTGGTTTCATCCGTAAGTACAAAGGACTTGATTTGTTGTTGGAAGCACTGGCGAAGACAAGCAATATCCACGCGATCGTGGCCGGTGAATGTTACGGCGACTGGGCTGTATATCAGCGTATTATCGATGACAACAAGTTGACAAATAGGGTGCACCTGTTTACCGATTTTATTGCCACAGACCATGTAAAGCGTTTTTTTTCTGCCGCCGATTTGGTGGTTCAACCATACAAATCAGCCACCCAGAGCGGCATTTCACAAATTGCCTACCATTTTGAAAAGCCCATGATCGTCACCAACGTGGGCGGGCTTGCTGAAATAGTTGCAGACGGTATTTCGGGCTACGTGGTGGCGCCGGAGGCCGGCGCAATAGCTGCGGCTGTCGTTGATTTTTTCGACAACGAACGCGCCACGGCCCTCCAGGCAGGCGTAGTAGCAGAAAAAAAACGGTTTTCATGGTCCTATTTGGCAGAGCAATGCACTGCTCCGCAGCAATAGTTTCATAAACAAAAAAGCCGGTGCCATACATGACACCGGGCTTTATTGTGATCCCGACTGGGCTCGAACCGGTAACCTACAGATTAGAAATCTGTTGCACTATCCATTGTGCTACGGGACCAAAACTAATTTCGGCGCAAAAATAACAACTTTTCGGAAAGCATGCCATAGAAAGCCATAAAGACTCACACATGAAAAAAAAGGTACCTGGTGAGGTGGTCGCGTCTGAGACAAAAAAGAGGCCATTTTTTGCCAGACAGCGTGCCACCTAACCAGTTACATATTTAAATAGCAAAAAAATGTCAGATATCAACGTACAAATCGAGGAATCGTGGAAACTTGCGTTGCGCGATGAATTTCAGCAGCCCTATTTCGGCGACATCAAACAATTTCTGGGAACAGCAAAGCGGTCTGGAAAAGTAATTTATCCGCCCGGCCCACTCATTTTCAACGCCTTCAACAAAACACCTTTTGAATCTGTCAAGGTGGTGATCATTGGACAAGATCCATATTTCAACCCAGGAGAAGCGATGGGACTCTGCTTTTCTGTTCCCAAAGGCATAAGAATACCGCCATCGCTGGTCAATATTTTCAAGGAAATCAAGGCTGAACTCGGCATTGACCCACCCATGCACGGCGATCTGACCCACTGGGCGGAGCAAGGGGTGCTACTCCTGAACGCCATCCTGACCGTCGAGTCGGGCCAACCTGCGTCCCACCAGAAAATTGGTTGGCAAACCTTCACGGATGCCGTCATTCAATGTATCTCCGAACAAAAAGAAGGGGTAGTTTTCTTGTTGTGGGGCAATTTTGCCCGAAGCAAAAAAGGGCTGATAGATACCTCAAAACATACTGTGCTGGAAGCCGCACACCCTTCTCCCTTGGCCAGAAATGCTTTTCAAGGCTGCGGTCACTTTGCCCGCACAAACGAGCTGTTGCAACAACAGGGAAAGCCAGCAATCGACTGGCAAATCACCGGTTGATGCAACACGAAAAATCTTTGGTCAGACCAGATTTCTACCTGGTATCGTAATAATCCTTGCGATAAGGCACTTTAAGAAACTCCAGCGTGCCTGGTTTTACCCCGATAAAAAACGAGTACGTGCCGCGATCAGGTTGCCACCGCAGACTGAGCGACCAACAGTGCAAGTCGCGGGTAAAGCCAATATCGGGATAAACAAGTTGCTTGGAAGGAAAGTCATAGCTGATATTCCCCAGGTCCAGAGACCATTTGCCGGTGAGTTGAATACTACCGGAGATGCTGATGTTGTTGGTTCCGATGGCGAAGGTATCCCTGGCCGTACCATAGCCCGTGGGTATTAGACGTCGGTTGATGGATAGTCGGTGGCTTACGCGAAAATTATCAAACAGGCTGAGCAAATCGTCGGTATTGGCCACGGTATTGGTGGTATTGGAGGGCTTTGTTTCTCCCTTTTTTCCGGAAAATTGATCGCGAATTTGTTTGATGGTAAACCCGGAGTTCAAAGCAAATCCAAGTTGTGTGGTACGCACCAACCGGCCTTTTTCTTTGGTCATCAATTGGTTGATCCGCACCCCTTTTTCGTTGGCGATATAGGGATCAAACGTCACATTCCAAGTGAGGTTACTCAAGCCCTTGAACAACCTAAACAGTCCGCCAGTGCTGACAGTTGACCACTTCAGCGAGTCGGCCGTAAAGCTGTAACTACCGGCAAAAGACAAGTTTTCAAAAATTCTCTTTTTCATAACCGAGTCGCGTTTAGAAGAGAAGTGCTTGAATTCCAGCACATTTGCGAGGGAGTAATTGAGGGCTACATTGCGTTTTCCCAGGTCGGGCCTGCTGTAAATAGCCTCATCAAAAATACCATAGGTGAGCGTATCGCGCTTGTCTGGGCGGAGATCGGTATAGTACGTTTTGAAGTAGCGATCCTGTTGTTTGGTAAAATCTGGTCCGAAGCCGATGCTGGCTGCTGGCGTCATTTTATGGCGAATACCCCTAAACCAGCCGTGTTTGAATTGTTTGGTATAAAACAGTGCTGTATTGGAGGAGATACCCACGTCGTATTTTCTGAACGCGTTGAAATTCCAATCACGGGTTGTCTCTACGACCCCGAAGGTTGATTTTTGTTCGTTGAGGGTTTCGCCGATGAAATTGCCACTGTCGTCGAAAGTAGAGTCGTAAACGGCAGTTGTCTCGTTGCTCAGTGTTTTGTTGATGGTGTAGGGGTACCAATTTTCTTCATATCGGATATTGGGGCTTACATTGATATACTTAAAGAGTTTAAATGTGTAGTCGCTACTGGCTTGGTGTTGGATACCAATACGGGCGTTATCGAGTGTTTTTTGGGAGAAAAGCAGGGTATCCACGGTTCTGAAGCTGTTGTCGAACCGTGAGGAGTACGTGAGTGATATTTTTTCGAACCAGTGTTCCTTCCCGACTGTAACTTTTTTCCGGAAGGGAAAAATACGTTGCATGGTAAAATTGACGCTGGGGAGGGTGATGTCCATTAGCCGCGTTTGGTTGTTTTGAGCGTGGCGCAGGGCTGCCGAGAATTGGTAAGGCTTTCCGGGGAAGGTTTTGTTAAAGGTGAGGTTTGAGGAGAGCGTATTCTCGTACACACTCTGGAAATCATTTTGGTTTCTGTTTTGGTCTCGGTTGGTCTGAATATTCACCGAGCCGTTCAACTTTCGGGAGGGGTGGGCCTTGGGATCTTGGTTGTGGGTCAGTTTTATACCAAAGGAATTGGCGACCAATTTTTCTGCTTTACTGCCCTCGGTGACGCGTTTGTTAAAATTAAGGGCTAGGTCACCGTTGTATCGGTATTTGTAATTGTAACGCAGGGTTCCGGAGGCGCCGATAGTTCCACTGGTAAACGCCCTGAAGAGAAAGGTGGCATCTGCGTGTTCGCTGATGGGCTGATACCAACCCAAGTCGTTGATACCCAAGCCTTCTTGGCGCCTTCCCTGAAAATCTTTTGGCAGCAACAAACCTGCTTTTCTGTTTTTTGTCATGGGAAAGAAGCCAAAAGGAATCACAATGGGGGTGGGCACGCCCCCGAGCTCCAGGTTAGACAAGCCTATGATCACCAATTTATTGGGGATGACTTTCAGTTTTCGCGTGTGAATGCCAAAGTGTGGTTGTGCAGCATTACAGGTTGTTAGAATAGCGTCTTGGTTGTAGATGATATTCTTAGTCGCGGAAGTATCTTCGCTGGCAGACCCGATAAATTTGGCTTTGGCGCCCAATACATACATGTCTTCCTGCTGTGTTCGCGCTTCATAGATAATGCCTTTTCGGGTTTTAAAGTTGTAGCGGAGCCTATTGGCTGTGAATTTTTGTTCACCGTCGTCAAATTCTGGCAAACCAGCCAATTGCCCAGACGTATCGCGCAATTGTTCGGCAGAAATTTCGTTTTTGGCATAATCTATGCGTATATATCCTGCCTTGATTTCCAGAGAAGAGTATTTCACAGAAGCATTGCCGTACAAGTGCACCTGCTTTTTCACCACATCAAACCAGGTAGAGTCCTGGGAATTGTAGAGCACTTCAGCGTCTATCCCTTCATTGCTAAAACGAATATTCGAATAATCTACTTCGACAGAGTCATTGCTTGCCGGTGGTAACGTATCCACCACTGATGGCGTATAAGGAGCAGGCTTTTGCGCCAGCACGCCATGCATTACAAAGAGCAGGGGTGCTATTTGCAAGAAAAGCCGATATTTGCAGGGTATTTTATACACAAAACTAAATTATGAGATCAAACTTCGCACTACGAACGCTCACACTACTCATGATGTGGCTTGTTTTGCAAAATTTTAACCTCTCTGACAGCATCTATGGTGTTGACTCAGGAAAGGTAATGCCTGGTTCCGAACCGTGCAAAAGTAAGGAATCTCTACCCGTAGTTCATTCCGGATTTGATATTAGCCTTCCAAAGGTTTTTGGGCAATCGACACCACCATTACCAGCCCCCGCGTATAAAATCAAGACAATCGTGTTGGATGCTGGGCATGGCGGTAAAGATCCGGGCTGTGCAGGGGCCACTTCCAAGGAAAAAGACAATGCACTGGCCATCGTTTTACAGTTGGGCGCCCTGTTGGAAGCAAACTTCCCTGAATTGAAAGTCATTTATACCCGTGAAGAGGATGTTTTTGTGGAACTAAACGAACGCGCCGCCATCGCAAACCGAAACAATGCCGATTTGTTTGTTTGTGTGCACTGCAATGCCATCTCCACTGCTTCCATGCACGGCGCTGAAAGTTACGTGCTGGGCCTACACAAAGTGGCACACAACTTGGAGGTTGCCAAACGAGAAAACGCCTCTATTTATCTGGAAGAAGATTATAAGAGCCGCTATGAAGGCTATGACCCCACCAGCACAGAAGCCCATATTTTGGGCAGTTCTTGGCAAAGCGCCTACCTGGAACAAAGCATTCTACTCGCACAATACGTACAGCAGTTCGCTCAAGTAGAAGCCTTTCGAGTCGATAGGGGCGTAAAGCAAGCAGGGTTTCTCGTGTTGAAAGAAACCGCCATGCCATCTGTGCTGATTGAAACAGGATATCTGACAAACACAAGCGAGGATGCGTACCTTGCATCCGCAAATGGACAGGAACAAATGGCCATGGCAATTTTTAAAGCCATTCGGGCCTACAAAAACCACATGGAAAAAGGCCAGAGTACCGTGGGAATTACAAAATCTATGCCGGTCAAACCCGTAGCTCAAAATAAAACCGCTACTGGTTCCGTCAAAAAAATTGCCGCAATATCCAAAGTGCCCGTGACAAACAAAAAAAACACCCCGCAACCCGTGTCGTCACCCACAACTTTTAGGATATTGCTGCTCTCCTGGCCCAATCGACTCGACCCAAATGTGGGGCAAATGAGTTTGCTCAACAATGTGAAAGAAGAAGTCCGAGATGGGAAATATCACTACTACCTCGGCAAATACACCAGCCGCAATGACGCAGAAAAAGTATTGCCGGAAATAAAAAATCTTGGCTTTAAGACAGCCATGATTGTTCAATAGTTACTTTGTTCAAAATATCATTCGTTTTTTGGGCAACATATTGTTAAGTATCAATGTTTTGTGATTGCAACGGGTAAAATATCAATGTGTCTGGCCCCAAAAATGCCCTTTTTGGGGCCAGACACATTGATATTTTA
>CAIZLM010000223.1 GCA_903933805.1 uncultured Bacteroidota bacterium
CTCCCATGCGCCCAATCAGGTGTTTTTAAAGGGCAAAAAACAAACCTTTATATTTTAATATATTTTTATATGTTACCACTGGTTGGCGTATATGACCGTTGGTTGGCGAATACGACCGTTGGTTGTTTTTGCATCAAATATAAAAAAATTGCATATAATACGTAATTGTATTGTTATGAAGGTGCTGATTTCCCTTGAAAAATTTGATCAAAACGCTCACATGAGAGAAGCAAAGGTGGAGATGAACGGCCTGGGGCTGCATACAATGTAACCAAAAAGCGTAATTTGGCCGGGTAATTGTTTTGTGAAAGTGTGCGGTAGATTTGTTAGAATGGGGTTGTAGTGACAAAGGTGTATTCGAACACTGATTCAACGGACAAGATGGGTAGGCGATAGGTTTCCAAACAAATTTAGGTCAAGTATCCTCGTCATTTCAACACTGATGCACGCTACCGCAAAAGAGACATATTCATAACCAGTTACCGTACAAAACGAAAATAAAAATTTCCTTCCGGTCACACAAAAAATCAACTATGGAAAACAGAACGATCCTTGTAGAGCAGAAAATCAAAAATATACAATCAGACTATGGAAGTGCTGATTTTGAAGCTGCGAAGAAGTTTCACAATCATTTGATTCCAAAGATCATTGAGAACGCGCGGGAATTTGGGGCAAACGACTTACCCCACAATGGCGAATATGATAATCTACTGATTGCACGCTACAATGCGCTCTACACCGAGCTGATAGCGGATGAAACAACGATGGCAGAGGAGGTCCGAGCGTGCTTCATCCAGGCTCGGGAGGATTATTTCAAAACCAGTGAAGGTCATTTGAGCTGTGAAATTACGCGCATCAAGCAGGAGTTTGAAAAGGCAAAGCGTTTACACGGAAGGGTCTTGGGAGAGACCGATGCCTCAAATTTTCTGATCAACAGAACTTGGGTCGTGTACCTCGTTTTGATTGTCATGGGCTTGCTCGAACTGCCATTGAACTTTTCAGTTTTCGCACCACTTTCCATCAGCAAGACTGGAACTTATATGCTGGCGTTACTCTTGGTGGCTGTAGTGCCCGTACTAGCACATTTTTGTGGAAAGTTTTTCAAGCAACGAAAAGAGCTTACTTCCAACTTGGTATTGGGCATAGGCATCGCACTCCTCCTGTTGGCATTGACCATGTTTCTATCCTCCCTGCGGTATCTCTATTTTGAAGCGAAGGCAATTGAGCCTCAATATGACACCTTTCAGGAGGCCTATAAGGCTGTTCAGATGGGACTAAAGCCCAAAGATTTGATTCTAAGCCCTGTTTTCTGGACCAGTTTTCTATTCAACTTTGGCCTAATTGCAACGGGTTTTCTCCTCTCTTTTCTTTCACACGATTCTAGAGATTCATTTGAGAAATCGTACAAAGCCTTTGTGTTTAATAGGCCTAAACTTATCGACCAACTCTCCCAACTCAGAAAAAGTCAATATACCAATTTTACCATACAAGGCAATGGCAGTAAAACGCCCGAGCAAAAATTGTTGCAAAACATGACGGAATATCGTCGTATGCACGATACGCTTTCCAAACACGTTGAAAATCTGGCTGTTTTTATAGACGGGCTCTGCAAAGAGGCCATCAATGAATTTAGACTGCACAACCAAAAGTCTCGAAAGGATATTGCCAGTATACCGAGACATTGGCATGATGAGTGGTATGGTTTTCAAGCTGTTCTTCCAAAATTAATCAAGACCATCTTTTCAGAGTCTTATCCCGAACTGGAGCCTGCTACTGTTTCACAACAATAAATCATGACGAATATGATCACTCAGTTCAGGTTCAGCCGTCTTCTGTTACCCATGACGGTGGTAATTCTTTTGGGGTGCGCTGGATGCGGTTGCGATGGTATGACAGAAAATCGGCTCCTCGTATTTTTAGACCGTACAGATAAATCGGTTTTCGAGCATATCAAAGATGATGCTTCCAGTATCATCAAACGGCTTGGGAAATCATTGTTCCCCTGTGTTGAATGTAGGGGCGGCGTCATCAGGGTGGTACAAGTCCGCGACAATTGCCAAAACAAACCCTTGTTGGACGGACGTTTTGATCCGCTACCAGAGGGAACGGACCCTGCGGGCACGGTCCCAAACGACTACCAGAATTTCATCAAGGCCGTAAAAGCATTTTCGGTATCCGTTTCTCAGGATAGCACGGTCAGTGGTTATACCGCAACTTGTTTGTATGAGCCACTTTGTAAGGAACTCGTTGATATCACGGACAACAGTAAGGTAGATCCCGGAGTTATTAAGGTGCTTATTTATTCAGATATGCTCGAAAATAGCAGCATGGAAACCAGTCTGTACAAACACGATAGTCTGACGGTAGAAACCTTCGAAAGCAGGCTAAAGGACAAGTACAACATCGAAATCCCCAACCTCAAAGGCGTCGAAATTTACATCATCAACCACAGTGATATCAAAAATCAAAACAAGGTGCGATATGCCTGTGGACTGTGGAAAGAGATGTTAACGGGCCATGGCGCCAAAGTAATCGGACCTAAGTCGAGTTATTAGGGCATCACTGTTCCAAAATGCGATTACTGTAAGTCCGCAAGCTCAAGTCCGCGGTATGCCGGACCCATTGTGAAAACACGGTGTAATGCAATAAAGCCCCAGAGCCTCGGCACTGGGGCTTTGTTGCATTACACCGTTGAACTTCGTAACATTGCACTTCACCATAACACGACCATCAACATGAAGCTTGGCATCAACCACTTACAACACATTGGATTACCCATTACGGATCTTGAAACATCGCAGGCTTTTTACGAGCGACTGGGTTTTCAACAGGTTATGCAGGCTAATTTTATGCACGAAGGCGCTCAAGGCAGGGTTTCCATGATGAAAAGGGAAGATATCGTGATCGAGTTGTACCAAATGCCCGAGCCGGAATTGAGTCGGGTGAAGGACCGGAAAGACGGCCATATAGACCACATCGCGTTTGATGTGAGCGATATCGACGTAACCTTTTCCTTACTCAAAAAAGAAGGTTTTGCTGTGGTAGAAGATGCCCCTGTTTTCTTAAATTTTTGGAAAAACGGGTGCAAATACTGTAACATCTTGGGACCGGATGGGGAGCGACTTGAATTTTGCCAGATATTATAGTCACGCCAGCAATCGCACGCTGTTTTTTGGGCGACCGCATTTGGGAATCACGCCCCAAAAAGAAGCCCCCCAGCTCAAATTTTGTTCGTTGAAAGCAGTATTGATACCAGTGGTTGAAGATAACATGATTGTTAATGGTGGCAAAAACTGTTAAAGAGGGGTCAAAAACGTCAAAGTCAAAATTTTTTTTTAAAAAAATCTTCATTTTGAAATATTTGGCAAGCATTTTGCAATACACTCTATAACGTTTCAAATTATCATCGCAACCAACACATAATCCTAGGCTGAAAGCCACAAAATTTTTCTGATTATGAAAACAATCAACTTAATCCCGGCCCTCTTACTTGCTCTGGCAAGTTTCGCAAACCTGCATGCACAGGAAAATCAACCAACGTTTGAAGATTTTCTGTGCCAGTTTCCGGCGGCTACATTGCCTTACACGTTCAGTGCACAGTCCCTTCAAGCCCAACTAGAATCCCGTGCAGCTTCTAAAGTTGCTCCGATGGATTGGGCATACTACCAGTTTCTGCCTGAATTGGAGCAGAGCGCCGCTTTCAGCAGCATGCCGGTTCACCCGGAACCTGTGGTGGCGTTTGAAACAGAACAGTACCACGCGGTGGTGTACAACCTCGTTCGCGGCCTTGCCCGTGGCAAAAGAACTTACAGCGTCAGTGTGTTTACCAAAGACGGTCAGTATGTGGGCACCCACTTCATCGCAGGTGTCAATCCTGAAATGTTGACAGCGGTCACCATCGACCAAGCGCTCAACGCCAACGTTCTCCAGTACAAAGTGGAGTGGGCCAACAACTACCGCGAAAATGGCCATATCGGCAACAAAATAACTGGCCTTGAACTCGCTGAAGTAGGTAAGTTTTCCCTGGCTACAGCCGGTAACCCCGACCAAATCCTGTGGGCCAATTGCGTCGAAATCAACAACAACAAACTTGCAGAGTCTAAGTAATATTTTCCGGTAACGGAAGTAAAGAGGCTGTCTCCTTGGGTGGAGATAGCCTCTTTTTTTGTAACTGGTTAGGGGGAACGCTTTCGGACAAAAAATGGTCACTTTTTTGTCACAGACGCGACCACCTAAGTTTTTACCTTGTCTGCAAA
>CAIZLM010000224.1 GCA_903933805.1 uncultured Bacteroidota bacterium
GGCACTCACTCGCCGTTGGTGGTGACGGGGACGCCACCAACGGCAGGGGCACTCACTCAGCCGTTGGTGGTGGGTCAAACCCGAACAAACCAAACGCCTTGTCCCCCGCAATACCATCAGCGGCTACCGGCCTACACACGCGCAAAAAAACTGTACCCGAAACGGTCGAGAAATTTGAGCCGGCGTTTGCGCGCAAGCTACCTACCTTTGCCACCATAAGCCCATCGCCGTGCGTCTTTCCATTGTCATCGTCAATTACAACGTCCGCCACTTCCTTGAACAGGCGCTTGGGTCTGTGCGGCGTGCACTACAGGACATCAAGGGCGAGGTTTGGGTCGTGGACAACCATTCCGTGGATGACTCTGTCCGTATGGTGCGGGAGCGATTTCCCGAAGTCAACCTGATCGCCAATACCAACAACCCCGGCTTTGCAGTGGCCAACAACCAAGCCATTCGACAATGTTCCGGTGAATTTGTGTTGCTGCTCAACCCCGACACCTTGGTAGAAGAGGATACTTTCCACCGCTGCCTGACCTTCATGGACACGCACCCGGAGGCCGGCGCATTGGGCGTAAAGTTGATCGACGGGAGTGGAAAATACCTCCCTGAAAGCAAACGAGGCTTCCCCTCTCCTTGGGTAGCTTTTTGTAAAACCGTCGGCCTGTCAGCGCTGTTCCCAAAGAGCGCCTTGTTCAACAGGTACTACCTGGGGCACCTGAACGCCGCTGAAACGCACGAAATTGATGTACTCGCCGGTTGCTTTATGTTCATTCGCCGCGATGCCCTCAACCAGTCCGGACTCCTCGACGAAGCATTCTTTATGTACGGGGAAGACATCGATCTGTCTTACCGACTGGCAGAAACAGGCTATAAAAACTACTACTTCCCCGAAACCAGTATCATCCACTACAAAGGAGAAAGCACCAAAAAAGGTAGCCTCAACTATGTACGCACCTTCTATCAGGCAATGATCATTTTTGCCGGCAAGCATTTCACGGGCCGTCGGGCAAGCCTTTTTATTTTTATGCTCCATGGGGCTATTTGGCTTCGGGCAAGCCTGACGCTGGCGCGCAATGTACTCGGTAAAATTTGGCTACCCATCCTCGATGCGCTGGCGATCTACATCGGGCTCGTAATACTGAAAGATTTTTGGGCCAACTACTTTTACAAAGATGCCCATTGGTTCAAAACAAGTGTATTGTGGTTCAATTTTCCACTCTACATCCTGATATGGCTCGGTACAGCCTGGCTGAATGGCGCCTACGATGCCCCTTACGACCTTCGGCGGCTGCTGCGCGGATTGGGACTGGGTACGCTCATCCTGGCTGCCGTCTATGGCTTTCTCGACCTCGACTACCGCCCTTCCAGGGCACTCGTACTCATGGGCGCCGCTTGGGCCATGCTGTCAACCATCAGCATTCGGGCATTGGCCCACTTTTATGCGTTTCACAACTTCAACATCGGACGTGAACGCATCAAAAATGTGGTGATTGTGGGCGCAGAAACTGAGAGCGGGCGTGTCGCCAAACTGCTCAGCCAAGTGGGCATCGCACGAAACTTGATCGGGTTTGTCACACCCGCTTCCACCAATGCCACCCCTGCAAATCCTGCCATCTCCGACGCCTTGGGCGCCGCCAATCAACTCGAAGAAATCGTTCGGATTTACCACGTAAAAGAAGTGATCTTCTGCTCCAAAGACGTCAGAAGTCAGGATATTATGGACTGGATGACGCGTCTTGGACCAGCCATTTCCTACAAAATCGTGCCCGAAGAAGGCCTGAGCATCATCGGCAGCAGCAGCAAAGACGAGCCCGGAGAACTCTATACCATCGACATCAAATACAACATCGCCCAGCCTGTGGAAAGACGCAACAAACGCGTGTTCGACCTCGCCATCTGCTGCGGACTGGCCCTGTCCCTCCCCTGCTGGATATGGCTCACACCAAAAAGACAAATCCTCCTGAAAAACTGGTGGTCCGTGCTTCCCGGCCATAAAACCTGGGTTGGCTATGCACCCAGCAATCAAAACAACGCCCTGCCCACACTCAAACCAGGCGTTTTCTCCCCGCTCGACGGCCTCAACAACATCCAGGCCGACGAGCTCACCACTGCCCGTCTGAATTTTCTTTACGCCAAGGACTGGGATATTCAAAGAGACTGGAACGTACTGTGGCAGCACTTTCGGCGCTGATGGCGCAGCCTGCAACCCATGTTGTCGTGTAATTGGTTGCGTTGTCGTTGGATATTGGCCAGTTGTTGGGCGCCCGCTGCATATTTGTTGGCGCATGTCGGGGATTTCTGGCCGGAGGCAAAACACCGTGTTTTTTTGTCAACTTTTGATTTTTTGTAGGGATATCGCGGGGCTGCAAGACCAAAAAAAGGTCAAAAATGGCTGAAAATAGCCTTTTTTGACCCTGCGAAAAAATTACCCGTATGCACTGCGCGCCATGGTTGTTGGAACGATGGCCGATTTAGCTACTTTTGCCACTCTTCTTTCTAAATTACTTAAACCTATGCACCAGATAATTAACAACATCCACTCCTACAACCGTTACCTGATTCTTGTAGCACTCGTATTCGTACTCTACCGCTCTTGGACGGGTTGGAAGGGCAATAAACCCTTTGAAAAAAGCGACAACACAGCATCTGTTGCCCTTTTGGGACTTGCACACCTCCAGTTGCTGCTCGGATTGATCCAGTATTTCGGCACCAGTACCATCGTTCAATCAGCCATGGCCGATATGGGCGCTGCGATGAAAACGCCTTGGCTCCGCTATTTCGCGGTAGAACACCTGATGATGATGATCCTGGGCATCGCCTGTATTCAGGTTGGCAGAACCCTTTCCAAAAAAGCTACCGACGACAACAGCAAACACAGAAAATTGGCCATTTGGACCAGTGCCGCCACCCTCCTGATTGTGGGTGGATTGGCCATGAAGGGACTTTTGTTCAGCACCGTGGCGGCAGTAAACGGCGGTATGTAACCCATTCCCAGCATTGTTTTTGCATTTGGTTGGGTGGTTGCGTCTGAGAAAAAATGGCCATTTTTTCTCAGA
>CAIZLM010000225.1 GCA_903933805.1 uncultured Bacteroidota bacterium
CCTTAACATGGTTTCTATGCTGGTCGTGGTAGGTTGATCAACATGAAATACCGCCATGATATTGCCATATTTTGCCATAAATATGCTGCCTAAACTGTGATTAAAGTGATTTTGATGTTTTTGGTATTTGATTGTAACTGGTTAGGTGGCACGCTCCACACGCATAGCAGCATACGTTGGATGGGCACACAAAGTTACTGCGGAAAATAGACGGTCTCGAAAAGAATAACGCATCCGGTTAGGTGATGGCGGCAAATGGGCCTTTTTGGGCCCGACCGTGTGCCACCCAACCAGTTACTCATCAAACAGTCTAATTGGTTGCGAAGCCCTTGAGTTGATCCCAAGCATCTGTTGATAGCACCGGACTAAAATTTGTATTTTGCTGTCCGATGGATGCGATGATGTAAGCTGCTCTTTCTTTTGAATCGGGATGGGTACTGATCCATGAAAAATACTGGCTGTTGGTTGGTTCGCTTTCCCCTAGGCGATATAGAAAATCAGCGAAAAACGCTGGATTGATGTTTGCATTTTTCAAATACTCCACGGCTTTTATGTCTGCCTCTTTTTCCAGGTTTCGATCATAGGCAGAGGACGACAACATTCTTGCTATTTCCTTGATTTGTTCCGCGCCGCCACCGGTGGTCATGGAAATCAGCGCTGAAAGCCCAACTTCTTTGATGAGTTTTTTCATGACATGGTTGAGTTCCATGTGGGCGATTTCATGTCCGATAACACCACACAATTCAGCTTCATGATCGGAGGTTGCAATCAATCCTGTGTTGATGACCAAGTGCCTATTGGGAAGGGCAAAGGCATTGATTTCATCGCTCTTGATCAAGTGTAATGTTATCTGGCGTTTGTCAATACCATTGGAGATACAAATTTTAGTCACGATACTGTCCAGCGGGCGAATGGCCGCCTCGCTGGTTATTTCCAGGGCTGATTTGCTGTACAAATCCCAAAAAATAGTGCCCATTGCTTTCTCTGTTGTATCCGCAACCTGATCCAATTTGAAAAGCGATACCCAATCAACTTTGCTCAAGGCAAACCACAACGCAAAACATAAAGAAACAATGACAAAGACTTGAAATAATATTTTTTGCATGTTGAAGCAACGTAGAACAGTTATGAAAATCGGAATCGGCGAGTAACCTATGATTAAAGTGATTTTGATGATTTGAGTGATTGAATCAAACGTCACTCACAAGTACTTTGTGTTGACTATCAATGGTTTAGCGCCTGCAAATGATGTTCGTTAAGTCGCCCAATAGCCACCACTCCACGTGAATGCCTTTTCTTGTCTTGATTGCGGCACTAATGGTTACAATAAACTCCACTACGTTGATCACAAACGCCGTAATAATGTAGGCAATATAGTTACCACTCACGGTTTCATCGGTAAACAGAATGGAGACTGTCCACCAAAACCCGGTACTGTTCACAAACAGCAGCGAAATCTGTGATAGGAGGGCTTGGGTACAATGCCATCGGACGAAATAGGTGCTTTTGCGGTTTCCTATATAAAAAATCAGGGTCGCCAAGAGGTTGATGATGGGCAATGGCAATCCTGCGATAATGGCAATCAGCGACATGAGGTAACTGTTAGAAGCTTTTTCTGCTTCATGTTCGCTCGGCTCGTACGCGAAATTTTGAAAATTCATCCTAGATATTTGTAGAGATTCCAACACCAATTCAATAATATCAACAATATGAAGGGCAATGCAACATGCTTTTTACGCAGCAGCACCTCCGTTTTTTGGTAAAAACACAACAGCGAATACTGGCAGGTTATACCATCGTAGATTATCCAAATCGGGATTATCGTCATCATTGATAAAACAATAACACCCAACGGATTAAAATAAATTCCGTTTAAAAAATCACCCTGTATGAGCGCAATGACCGATCTGGTAGTGCCACAAGAAGGACAGGGTATGCCGGTAATATGCCTGAACAAACAGACGCCTTCGACACCGGATGATGTCAAAAGCAATCCATTTATTTGGACGTACAACCAAGCATACCCCGCAATACAGGCTGTAATTAATATACCATAAATGCTATGGTGGTGGAGTAATCTCAATACAAAAATTGTTGAAGTTTTTCCATATTCTTTTCCCTGGTTGCGCCCTGAATCATGAACCAGTCAACAATGGCCCAAATACCAAATCCACCACAAGTAAGCAATTTACCAACCCCAAGACCCGTATCACCAATCATGAAACGGTCTATGCCCAAGGTTCCCGCCAATATTGATATTATCAAAATGGTAGAAGGGTCTTTGTATTGAACGGTGGAAAGGACTGGCCATTTTGAATCGTCCAAGGCAATCAACCTGTCGCGGATGGCATTGATGTGGTGCGATTCAAAAAATTTGGCATTGGACAAGATAAACATGTCTACTTTTTGCAATTCCATTGATGAAAGTTTAGTTGTTGCCCTACTCTTATGGCTTTTCGGGTTCTCCCTGTTTATTCTCGTGGTTACTTGACTCCACTATTTTCAGTCGAAAAATTGTAGTTCGTTGGGATTGTGTCGTTATAACTGCATGGGTGGCGCGCTGTCTGTCTCAGAAAGGCACGTTTTCCGCCATACTTCGCCCATTTTTTGACTGTAGAGATGCTACAGCCTGCAAAATACGCTTCGTCTGGCAAAAAAAGACCACTTTTTTGTCTCAGGCGCGACCACCCAACCACTTACCAAAAAAAATGACAAAAAACCAGTGGCTGAGACGTCTAGATTTACAGGTATTATGGGACCTCGATGGGTGAATTATCTGATGCCTTGAGGGTGCAAAATCGAGGCCAAAAACGGATTAGCCGACTGAATATTTGCAGCTTTTGAAAAAAAATGCGCGCTCTAAATTTTTTTTTCAAATAAATGTCAAAACACCAATTTTTACCCCCCCCAAAAATAACCAACG
>CAIZLM010000226.1 GCA_903933805.1 uncultured Bacteroidota bacterium
TGCGTGGCTAGGCTTGGGGAATAAAGTCCAAGCAGCATCACAATTGGATTGAAGACCAAGCGAGCCGGAAGATATGTCACGCACTCCGCCGTATGCACTTGGTGAAAACACCAAGCGCGGCGAGAAAACACCAAGCGCGGCGAGAAAACACCAATCGCGGCGGGAAATTACTGGAACTTGATGACAGCGTGCCACCTACCCAGTTACAAAAACAAGTAACCAGATACATTTGTAAAGCCCGTACCTTTATCACTTCAACACAATGCCATGACTGACGCACTTGCTATTGCCACCAATCAACTTGACCAATTTGGCTATCTCAACCTTGAAGTGGATCCAACACTCGACCTTGTCGCGGCGATCAACCAATTAAAAAAAGAAAAAAACGCCGTTATATTGGCGCATTATTACCAGGAATCAGAGATACAGGACATTGCCGACTATATAGGTGATTCGTTGGGGCTGTCGCAACAGGCTGCCCAAACGCAGGCGGATATGATTGTTTTTGCTGGCGTCCACTTCATGGCGGAAACGGCCAAAATGCTCAGCCCACAAAAAAAGGTGTTGTTGCCCGATCTCAAGGCAGGTTGCTCTTTGGCGGATTCTTGTCCGCCGCACTTGTTTCGAAAATTCAAGGAGAAATATCCGGATCACGTTGTGGTGAGCTATATCAACTGTACTGCTGAACTCAAAACGCTGACCGATATTTGTTGTACCAGTACGAATGCGGTGCAAATCATCGAAAGTATTCCAAAGGATCGGGAGATTATTTTTGCGCCGGATAAGAACCTCGGCGCTTACCTGATCAAAAAAACGGGCCGCGATATGGTGCTCTGGAATGGCGCCTGTATGGTGCACGAAATTTTTAGCCAGGAACGCATCATTAAACTGAAAAACAGGCACCCCCATGCCAAGTTTATTGCGCACCCAGAGTGTGAAGCACATATTCTCGACATGGCAGACTACATAGGCAGCACAACGGGGCTCTTGAAATTTACCATCAATGATCCTTGTACGGAGTTTATTGTGGCGACGGAGGCGGGTATCTTGCACCAAATGCAGTTGGCCAGTCCCACCAAAACTTTCATACCCGCACCACCCGAGAACAACTGTGCCTGCAATGAGTGCCCCCACATGAAACGCAACACGTTGGAAAAGCTCTACCTCTGTATGCTGTACGACTTACCGGAGATCGTACTGCCGGATTGGGTCATCGAGCAGGGGCGCAACAGCATAGACCGTATGATGGAGGTGTCGGCTAAGGCCGGCCTGATGGGCGGGGTAAAGCGCTAAAGTGCTACCCCTCAAAGTGCATAGACAGCGTAAATGTGCGAGATAGCACTTTTTCCAATACGGTACTTTGTTGCAGCCTATCGTTGTATATCAGCACATTGTTCAGTCCTTGGGATATTTTGATCTCCGGTGAAAAAATAAAATACTGGAAAAAGAACTGAATGCCTGCGCCGTATTCCACTTGAAAATCGGTGGGCGCAATTTTTACGAGCTCGTCAGACTGTCGTGTTCTGGAGTCGCTGGCGACATCGAAGGAGTATTTTACCCCGCCGATGACGAACAGTCGAAAATCGTGGTAAGTAGCTGATTTATAGCGTACTTGGAACGGCAATTCAACCAAGACAGATTCAATGGGCCGGTTGAGAATACGGCCACTCCCAGCCGGCGAATAGCGGATACTGTGCTCTGCAAATGAAAGGGTAGGCAGGAAGCGAATATCGAAATATTCCCCGATTTTCAGGTTTGATACGATTCCAAGGTTAAATCCTGGTCCCAACACCGACTCTGCGCGGGCGAAAGAATCGTTGCGGATAAAATCTTTGGAGTGGTAGATACGGTAGTTGCTGGAGTTATACCCCAGGGTGATGCCGAAGTAGTAGGGCTTTTGCTGGAAATCAAAATAATTCAGGTTGCCTTGGTTGTATTGCGCAAAGGCAGAGGGCAGTTGAATACCTACTGTGATGGCCAGCAGCAGCATTGCGCGAAGCAGTATTGTGGTGGGCCTGTTACTGTCTTTCAGGAGTAAAAGTCTCATTTTACGGCTGAGTAAATGGAGCATATTCCGAGCGTCAATCGTTCGCATGATGGATTTTGAAAACCAATTTTGGTTAATATATTGTTGAAGTCAAGGCCTTCTGGGAAAACCTGTACACTTTCAAAGAGGTAGGTGTAGGCGCGCACATCGCGGCTGGTTAAACGTCCAATGTACGGTAAAACGTATTTGAAGTACGTATTATACAGTTGTTTGAACGGAAAAATATGTGGTTTAGAGAATTCCAATACCACCAACCGACCGCCTGGTCGCAATACCCGAAGCATTTCAGACAGGCCTTTGTCGAGGTTTTCAAAATTTCGAACGCCGAATGCGACGGTGATGGCATCAAAACTATTGTCTTCGAATCGCAATGCTTCTGAATCACCTGTTTCTAAGGTGATGATATCAGACAACGCTTGGTCCTTGATTTTGACGCGCCCGAGTTCCAGCATTTGGTTGGCGATGTCAATGCCAACAATGTGGGCGGGTTGTAGGATTTTAGCCATCAGAATGGCCACATCGGCGGTGCCGGAAGCCACGTCAAGAATCGTTTCAGGCTTGCTTTTTAGCAGGTATGCGATGGCTTTTTTGCGCCAATGGATGTCAATTCCGAGTGAAAAAACCCGATTGAGGAGGTCGTATTGTGGCGCAATTTTGTCAAACATTTGTGCCACTTCAGCCTTTTTACCCGCATCGGAGCCGTAAGGTGTAACAGTTACTTTGGTCATAATTGCCTGGGTATATCTAAAATGGGCTTGTTCCTTTGTGGTGGTGCAAAAGTAGGTGTTCGGGTTGTCTTACTTTGCAACATCCTGCTTCAAGTAGGTATCCAGCCAATGGTAAAACTCCCGTTGCCACAAAAGGCTGTTTTGTGGTTTGGATACCCAGTGGCCTTCATCGGGAAAACTGAGCAATCGGGAGGGGATACCTTTTAGCTGGGCCACCTGAAAGGCTTGCATACCCTCACTGAAGGGCACTCGAAAATCCAGTTCGTTGTGGATAACCAGTATGGGCGTGTCCCAATTTTGGGCATACCGGTGTGGGCTGTCGGTTTGGTACATTTTGGGGACGGGTGTTTTCCAGTAGGCGCCTTCAAAATCATAGTCTGGAAACCAAACTTCTTCTGTTGTGCCGTAAAAACTTTCAAGGTTAAACAGTCCACAGTGTGCTACGAATGCCTTGAAACGTTTTTGGTGATTTCCGGCCAGCCAATACACCGCATAACCGCCGAAGCTGGCGCCCACAGCGCCCATGCGTTGTCCGTCAATAAAGGGTTCTTTGGCAGCGGCATCGGTTGCAGAAAGGTAGTCTTTCATAGCATCGCCCCATTTGCCGGTAATGGCGTCGTTCCATGCCTGACCGGAGCCGGGCATCCCGCGGCGGCAAGGCGCTACCACCACATATCCATTGGATGCCATGAGGGCAAAATTCCAGCGGTACGAAAAAAACTGGCTCAAAGCAGACTGGGGGCCTCCTTGGGCGTACACGAGGGCGGGATATTTCTTTTTCGGGTCGAAATTGGGCGGTAAAATCAACCATACATTCATGTCTTTGCCGTCGAAAGTCTTCACGGTACGGCGTTCTACCGTTGGTTTGGCCAGCTTGGTCCACACCTCGTCGGCGACGTTTGAAAGTTGCCGGGCAACGCCATTGGCAGGGTTCACCGCAAATACTTCAGCAGGAACAATCATGGAATTTCGCGTAGCAATAAGTTCGTCACCGGCGACTTTCAGGGCCGTGTAGTCGTGGGTTCCGCTGGTTATCCGGCGGATTTTTTTGTCTGAAACGCCAATTTGATAGATCTGTTGGGTGAAATTTTCGCTGCTCAAAAAGTACAAAGATCGGCTGTCTGGCGCCCAAACAGGGCTGTTGGCCTCGTAGGTCCATGCCGAGGTCAGTTCCTCCCGTTGCTGTGTTTGCACATCGAGCACCATCAGTCGCGGGCGATCGGCTTCATAGCCTGCCCGTGCAAGGCTTGTCCACGCGAGGTAGCGTCCATCGGGCGACCAAACGGGGTCGCGGTCATAGCCAACGAGGTCGGCGGTAAAATTGAGTGTTTTGCCGGAGGCGATTTCGTAGGCATACAAGTCGCTGTTCGTGCTTTTTGCCTCTTCTGTGCCGTTGAGCTTGCGGCAGGTGTAAATGATCCACCGAGCGTCGGGGCTCCAAGCGATTTGTTCCATACCACCATCTGGTGCGAGTGGGGCATCGAAGCGTTCGTCACCTTGAATATTGATAGGTTTCGAGGTATATTGTCCGTCTTTGTATGCTGCGTAGAACACATTGCTGTAGGCGTAATCGTGCCAACTTTTCCAATGGCGGTACATCAGTCCATCGAAAGCTCGTCCACTGGCTTTGGGCAAGTCGGGGTTTGTTTCAGGGAGGGTTTTGTCCTTTTTGACGTCCTGTACAAAGAGTACGTATTGGCCGTTGGGGGCATAGTGGAACCCATTGATTTCCAGGTCACTTACTTTTAGGGCTTCTCCCGGGCCGGTGACGTTGATTTCGTACAACCGGCTGTCACGGAGGAATCCTATTTTTTTTCCATCAGGGTGAAATTCAGCGTCTGAGCTCGTTTTTTCAGGATCGGTGAGTAATCGTGTCTCGCCGCTTTGGGTATGTACCAAGTAGAGTGCGCGGGCACTGTTGTTGGCCGGAATATTGTAACGGGTAACCCCGTAAACAGCCAGTTGACCGTCCGGGGAGGTGCATTCCAGGGCTACGCGTCCCAATTTCCAGAGCAATTCTGGGGTAAGGGTTTCATTTTGAGCCGTGGCATCATTGAGCGAAACCATGGAGAGCGAAAGCAGAAAAAAGGTGAGCCTTTTCATTGTTGACTGTTTATTTTTGACACGAAGAAGCGGATAATATCCGATACCTGCATTTGATGGTGCAAAAATCAGCTTTTCAGCAACAAAAAAGCACATCTGGCGCCAGAGATTAGGCCGATGGGCTGTTTTTTCTTTGCGGATAGACTATATTCGGTATAATCAGTTGCCATAAGTCTTACCTGTTGTCAAGCCTGTCCAGTGGTCTGTTCTGAAAGGTGATGCCGGCAGCCCTTCTGCGTTATTTACTATACGTTGAATTAGGCCGGTTAATATGCCGGTTGCTCCGGCTAGACCGTCTCCTTGATTCAAACGATTTATCGCTTCGCGTTCAAATTTATCAAACGTAAAACGCTCGGGCGAAACACCATGGGGTGACTTAGATTTTGATTTAATTTTTACCAAGTGCAAAGTTCAGAATTGTAGACCCTAACTTTGACACACTTTTTAAAACAGTCTCAGATTTTTTTGACCGTAGCAGCGCTACGGTCAAAAAAATCCGCTTCGTCTGGCAAAAAATAGCCACTTTTTGTCTCAGACGCGACCACGCTAACTAGTTATCTTAATGTTTACCATCCCCCTTGTCAATGAAAAACTACATCATTGAATTTATTGGCGTCTTTTTTCTCTCCTTAACCTTTGTACTGACGGGCAATAACCCTACCATATCTTTATTGGCGCCGTTGGCTACAGGTTCAATGTTGGCTGTGATGACGTATGCCGGGCGCCATATTTCCGGCGCGCACTTCAATCCGGCTGTTACGTTGGCCATGTTGATTCGCGGAAAAACAGCCATGCAGGAGGCGGTCATATACGTGATCGTCCAGGTTGTTGCCGGCGTCATTGCGGCCACGGTCGGCGTGTTTTTACACAGTTGCAGTGGAGAAGCCGCCGTTCAACTGCACAGCAACCAAGACGCTATTGGTGCTGTCATGGCAGAGTTTCTGGGTGCCTTTGCGCTTGTTTTCGTATTTATGCATGTTTCCACCTCAGACAGCAAGCCAGACAATGCCTATTACGGTATGGCGATTGGTCTGACGTGGATGTCTGCCACATACGCCTTGGGTGGTATCAGTGGCGGTGTGTTTAATCCTGCGTTGGCCCTGGGAGGTTTAGCGGCAGGTATGTATGCGGGTGGGGATATGTTGATCTACTTAACGGGTGCATTGGTTGGTGCGGCGGCAGCAGCCACGGTGGTCACGGTGGTGTATGGCAGGGGCGATTGATCCAAATGGGAGCATGTTGACAATGTTATTTTCCATCACTGCGTCTTTTTTTCGTGGTTGCATTGATAAACGGCAGGTTTTTCGTTGTTGACGCCAAAAACAAGGCTGTGTTTCCCGGCAACTGTTGCTGTTCGGATTGCCCGCACATCGCCCCGCACAAGCAGGCCTGATTGAAACTGTGGGGCGTAGGAGAAGTTTCCTTTGCCATCACCCAAAAACAGTTGTCCATGGTTTCCATCCATACTGCCAAGTTTTACCCTGGCGTGGGTACGGTTGCCGGCAAGTACGATATCTAGGCGGCCGTCTCCGTTTGCGTCTAGGGAGGCAATGGCCTGAACAGGCGCTACTTGAGCGATCACTGGTAGCGTCTTTTTGTGGAAAACCCCCTTGTCATTTTCAAGCCATATTGTTTCAAGACTTGCTACTGCTGCGTGAGAAGCAGCGTTCATTTGTGTAGATGTTAGAATATCGGCCACTTGTGCGTCGGCGTAATCCTTGAAATAATTGAATTTTTTGCGCAGGTATGGCAATTGATTGGTAAGGTCTTCCATGGAAGCAAGCGGATAGGATTGGCCCTGCACGTAGTAAAACAGGAGGGGATCAATGCTTCCATTGCGGTCGAAGTCATCGAACCAAAGATTGAGCGGTTCCGTTTCTGATGCGTGCAATGGCGTGTTGTTGCCCAGATTCCCGACGACAAGGTCGTTGTCGCCGTCTCCATCGAGGTCTGCGGCGTGTATGGCGCACCACATTCCTGTGGTAGAGGAGGGGATATGTTTGGCCGTTTGATCGGTGAATGACCCTTGAGAATTTTCAAATACTTGCACGGGGGACCATTCTCCCACGGCAATCAGGTCAACATCTTGGTCTTGGTCAACATCCATCCAAACGGCATCGGTCGCCCCGGGCAATGGAGTACCCAGGAGGAATCGGCCTTTTCCATCGTTGATCAACAAATGGCTAGAAGCCGTTTTCGGATATTGCAACGGTATGATTCCCCCTCCGACAAACAAGTCGAGGTCGCCATCGCCATCCACGTCGGCGGGGCGCACACAGGTGCTGGGTTGGCGGAGATCGGGCAGGTACTGCTGTGCTTTTACAAAATGGCCCTGTCCATCGTTGGTGTAGAGCCTATCTTGGAGGGTCGCTGCGTTTTGTTCCCCTTCGTAGCCGCCGGAGCATACATATAAATCTGGGTCGCCATCGCCATCGGCATCAAAAAAGGCTGCATCCGTATCTTCACAAGAGATGTCAATTTTTATAGCCGGCTGTTCAACAGGGCTGAATGAACCGTCTTTTTTTTGCAGCAGCAATTGTCCGGAGAAGCCTTGTGCACCGCCCCAGTAAGCGTCTTCGAGGCCATCGTGGTTCACGTCGGCCATGGCGAGGGCGGGGCCTTGACGGGAGTAAAACCAGGGCATCAGGCTTTGTTTTTTCAGGTCATTGTGTTCGTTTTCCCGGTGTTGGACGGGCATCACATGGGTTGTTTCGCTGAATAAAGGTGTTGTGGTGCTTACTTCCGGCGACCAACGAGCGTTGGCAGCTGTTATTTTCAGGGATAGGGTTTGGTTGGTGGGAATACTTGTCAGCACCTGTTTTTCATCGGTAGGCCACACCAATACGAGTGAATCCAATTCGGTGACATTGCCCAGCCCAAGTGAAAGAACCTGATCTACGGACGACTGGAAGCCCCGCACTGGGTTTTGTTCCAGGTAAAAAACATGCCCGTTGGCGTATGCCCATACTTTTGCGCCGATGCCCTGGGGATTGGCTTTCGTACCGTTCAGTTGTAATCGCAGCCAGTGGTTGTCGGGGTTTTTATCGGCGTGATTTTCGAGAATATCGGCGTATTCGTTGGTATTGTTTAGTACTAGGTCGAGGTCGCCGTCGTTGTCGAGGTCGGCCCATGCTGCGCTTTGGGTTACCACGGGCTTGTTGATTCCCAGAGTAGCTGTTTGATTGCTGAAAGACAGATTCCCCTCATTTTTGAAAAAATAATTGGGTTCCATGATGGGGGGCATTTTTTGTAAATATTCCTGAAAGCCGATATTTTGTTGTCCTTTTTGCATGCGCACCACCTCATCGGCGGTAAATTTCAGAAAATCCATATTGGTATGGTCGCGCGGGTATCCGTTGCTGACAAATAGGTCGCGTGCGCCATCGTTGTCGAAGTCAAAGAGGAGGGATGACCAGCTCCAGTCGGTATTGGAGACGCCGGCCATTTGGCCGACCTCGGAGAACGTACCATCGCCATTGTTCAACTGTAGCATGTTTCGGCTGTATTGTTTGTAAAAGCCATTTCGGATCATGGTGTAAACCTTCTCGAAATTATCAGCGCCGGAGTGCATTTTTTGCAGGTGGTTGCTTTCGGGCAACATATCAAGGCTTACGAGGTCGGGTCGGGCATCGCCATTGAAATCAGCCACATCGCAGCCCATAGAAAAGAGGGAGGTGTGGTCAAATCGATCGCGCAATTCCTCTTTAAACGTGCCGTTCTTTTGGTTGATGAAGAGGTAATCGGGTTCGTTGAAGTCGTTGGAGACAAAGATATCGGGCCAGCCGTCTTGGTTGATGTCACAGGTATTAACGCCGAGGCTAAAGGAGAGTACGTTGGCGGTAATACCGGCAGCATCGGTGACATTGGTAAAAGTTTGGCCGTCGTTTCTGAAGAGTTTATTGGCAAATTCCGGGTTCTTTTTCCCTTTTATTTCGTATATATCCAAGGAGCCGCGGGAGTATTCTACGGTAGAATGATTGATCAAAAACAGGTCTAGATCGCCATCTTTATCGTAGTCAAAAAAGGAGGCTTGGGTGGAGTGTCCGAGGTCGGCTAAACCATAATCAGCTGCCTTTTCGACGAATTTCACGTTTTTACCCGATCCGCCTTGGTTGATGAACAGCAGGTTGCTGCGCAAATGGTCGAACGGGTAACCTGCCCGGCAGATGTACAGGTCAAGCCAGCCGTCTTGGTTGATGTCAATGGGGGTAGCTCCTGTACACCACCCTTCGTGTTCTGCAACACCTGATTCTTGGGTAGCATCCCGGAATTCAAGATTTCCTTCATTGAGGTACAGTCGGTTTTTCACCATGTTCCCGGTGAAGACAATGTCTGTCAGTCCATCGTTGTTGAAATCGCCCACAGCAGTACCCCCTCCGTTGTAGAAATATTGATATTTAAAAATATTGAAGGTTTCTTTTTCGATCAGCAGGTTGCGGAAGTCAATATTGGTGTGGCTTCGGGAGACTTCACTGAACAGCGCGCCGGTGGAGGGGCTTTTTTTACAGGAAAGCAAGAGGCTTAAAAGGGTAAGAAAGCACCAAAAAGGTTTCATGATCTGAGTAGGTGTTGAAAAACGGAAAGGTATAGGAGTCGTCCAATAAAAATGCCTGCCTGCAAAATACAGCAGGCAGGCACTTTTCAGAAAAATAATTTTTGTAACTGGTTAGGTGGCACGGGCAATAGAGCTAAAAGGCCCATTTTCCGCCATACCTCTCAGATTATTTTGACCCGTAGCGTTGCTACGGCCTAGAAAAATCCGCTTTGTTTGGCAAAAAATGGCCGCTTTTTTGTCTCAGTCGCGGCCACCCAACCAGTTCCATTTAGTCAATATCCCACCAGAGGGAAGTTCCGCCGTTGTCGGGGCCTCCTAGGCATTGTGTTGCCCTGTCGACCTCATCTTTGTTGGTGCGGTATTCCGGTCCGGGGAAGTTGATACGCTTGATACCTTTTTGGCTGTCAATTTTGCCAGCGCTGTTGTTGACCAGCACGGGGTAGAGGCGTGGGAAGCCGGTGCGGCGGTATTCCGACCAAGCTTCTTGACCATCAGGGTAAACGGCGATCCATTTTTGCGTGATGATTTGTTCCCATTTCACGGCGGTGCCGGCGGCGTCATCCCATTTTGGGGAAACTGCGCTGGCTGGGCCTGCATTGTTGGCTGCATTGACGGGATCTACATACGGAGCAGCAGGGGCTGTGCTGGCGAGGTAAGCGGCCGCACTGCCTGTGCCATGCTGATCAAAAGACATTTGTACCCCCTGTTCGTAGAGGCTTTTTGCGGTTCCGCCGGTGTTGGACCAACCCAATAGGGCTGCTTCAGCGCGGAGGAAGAACACTTCGGCTGCTGTCATCAGTTGTACTTTATCGGGGTCATCAAGCGCGGAGAAACCCTCGTAGTCAGATTTAGCGGCAATGGCAATTCCTTGACGGATGCCTTTGTGTACACCCGGTACAATCACCGATGGTTCGAAGTACTTTTCCAGACGTGGGTCATTGAAGCCGGTCAGGATGGATTCCATGGGAGCGCCCATGCGAATATCATTCCAAGCGTTGTCCATCACGTTGAGTGGGTGGGTAGATCCATCGGAGCTTGTTACGAGGAAATTTCCGCTGTTGTCGCTCATGATGCCGACGGATTGCGACATGGCTTTTTCACCTTCCGCTTTGGCCACAGCCGGTGCTACCCTTGAAATACGGATGGCGAGGCGTAGGTGAAGAGCGTTGGCGAATTGGATCCACTTGGTGATATCGCCGTTGTACACGAGGTCGAAGTTGGCAAAATTAGCCTTCGCATTGGCGTTGTCCTTCAACGGTGTCAGTGTGGCGACAGCGGCGTCAAGGTCTGCAAAAAACTGCATATAGGCTTTTTCCTGACAGTCGTATTCAACACCGCCATTGGGCGTTAGAACGCCGTAGTTGGTGTAAATAATTGGGCCATAAATGTCGCTGAGGCGGTGCATGGCTTCTACGCGGCAGATTTTAGCCCAGGCATTGAATTCCGGGTAATTGGTGCCGGCATTCTGCTCCATGCGGCGCAGTGGCGACATAACACTTCCATAAGCGACATTCCAAGGCCACTCGTTCCAACCGTCAACCAGGTCGTAGGTCATGTTGTTGGAATTGCCACGGAAAGGCGTAGGCGGGGTCATATAGCCTGAGTACACATCGCCGATCAGGTTTTGTTGCAGTTGGGTGATCCAAGCTGGAGAAAAGGCATAGATGTTTTGCAGGACCTGTTTGAATTCTTCACCGACGGGGATGTTTTGTGGACGATAGGGGTCGGTATTGATTTCCTCAAAGTCCTTCGTGCAGCTCTGGAAGGTGAGCAGACCAACTGCCACCAACGCGATTGCACCGAGGAAAAGGGTGAATTTCTTTTTCATTGTTAATTTCAATTTATTGAAAATAAAATAATTGTTTGAATGAAGTGCACTTAGAATGTCAGACCCACATTCACACCGAAACTGCGGACAGAAGGAGCGCTGAATACGTCAACACCTTGGAGGCCGGTACCGGTTGCCATGGAAATATCTGGGTCAAATGGAGCTTTGTTGACGAAATAGATCAGGTTGCGGCCTACGAGTGATACACGAAGGGCTACATTTTTACCGATACCACTGGTTACTGATTTTGGGAAATTGTATCCCAAGGAAAGTTCGCGCAAACGAACGCTGGTGCCATCATAGATATACGCTTCCGTGATACCATCGCGACCACCCACAGCGGTGTAATATTTTTCAGCATCCAATTTACCGGAAAAAGGCGTGCCATCTTCCAGCACAGCGGCAACATCAACACCACCGGCATCGCGGGCGTCTGCAGTAGCCTGAGAGGCACCAAAACGGTCCAAAACAGCTTGTGTGACAGACATCACCTCGCCACCGAAGCGACCATCGATGAGAAAGCCCAGGGAGAAATTACCCATTTTAATGTTGTTGTTCCAGCCCAAGGTAAAATCGGGTGTAGGATTGCCCAACACGGTGTCAGCACCAGCAAGGGGTACGCCATCGGCGCTTACCACCATTTTGCCGTTCAGGTATTTGAAGCCTTTTCCGCCAATTTCACCAAAAGAATAGCCTTGGCGAATAACCATGTCGTAGTTGTTTACGCCACCATCGGTGAGGGTGTACACCCCATCTGCGAGGAGTGGCGTAAGTTCTATCACTTCATTCTTGTTGTGGGTGAAATTCAACTGCGTTGTCCACTCCATTTTGTCGTTGCGTACCGGAGTCAGTGACAAAGAAGCTTCGATACCGGAGTTTTGAATGTCGCCGGCGTTGATGATGGCACTGGACAAACCGCTGCCCTGGGGTACTGCTACCACGATGCGTTGGTTGGTGGTGTTGGTTTTGTACCAAGTCAGGTCAAGACCTGCGCGGTTGTTCCAAAAACGAACGTCAGCGCCAATTTCAAGAGATTTTGACAATTCGTTTTGTACCTCAGAGCCTGGCAGCAAGCCGATGTTGGGAGCCTGAGCGCCGCCGGCAGGAAAAGCATACTGAATGTTGGTATCATACGCATTCACGCCATTGCCCACTTGAGCATAAGAAGCGCGAATTTTAGCAAAATCGATGCCTTTCAGCTCAAACATTTCCGAAAGGATGGCGGAGGCGCCCACAGACGGATAAAAGAAGGATTGTGAGTTGGTAAATGCAAGGGTAGAAGACCAGTCGTTGCGGCCGGTAACATCCACATACACCATGTTTTTGTAACCAAGCGAGAGGCTTCCAAAGACCGATTGCAGTTGCGTGCGGTTCGGTTGACTTTGGGTGATGTTGGCGCCTGGTTGTTTGATGTTTTGGATCACGAATGTATTGGCGTAATACAAGCCTGGACCTTTAGAGTCGGCGTACAGAGAGGTAACTTTCAGGTCGTTGATGCTGGTACCCAGTGTCAGTGCCGTGGAGAAGTCGCTGCCGAAATCTTTTTTAAGGTTCAACAGGATGTCTCCATAGCGTACGGTGCTTTTCAGGTCGCTCATGACAAATCGGCCATTGGCATCGGCCAAAGTAGGCTCTGTGCCAGCGTAGGCGTGTTGTTCGAAGCGGTCGTATGTTTTGTCCATGTTGCCACGGAACTGGATATTGGCCCAATCGGTTAATTTCAAGCCTACGCCTACCGTTCCGTAGAAGCGGTTTCGGGCATCAAAATTTGGATTGCGGTTGAGGATCCACTCTGGGTTTTGCCAGTCGTCGCGGCTACCCACCCAGTTTTGCGTGTACAGTTTGCGCACTTCGTCGTATTTTTCGAAGTTTGCGCCACTGTAATCTGAATAGTTCAGACCACGAGGGAACAGGTATAGTCCTGTGAGCGGACTGAAATACATACCTGAAACGTTGCGGTTATCGCCCCGTTGGTTGGTGTAGTTCAGGGTAGCGTTCAACGTAAGACGGCCATCCAGGAATTCTGCATTTTCACGCAGGGTTACGTTGTGGCGTGAGAGTTGGCTTGTGGGAATGATGCCTTTGGAGGAGGTGTTGGCGTACGAGAAGTACGTTTGGGCCGTTTTGTTTCCACCGGTCATCGAGATGGAGTTGATGTAAGTAGCACCAGTTTGGAAGAAATCCTGGACGTGGTCGGTTGAACTCCCTTTGTCTCCCCAGCTAAAATTTTCATTTGGACGGGCGTTGTAGGAGAATTGCAATTCAGGAGACATCACTGGCGTTTCCCAGGTTGCATTGGAGGAGAATTCAATTTTGGCGTCGCCTGATTTTCCTTTTTTGGTGGTTACCAAGATCACGCCATTGGCTGCTTGGCTGCCATAAAGTGCGGCGGCAGAAGCGCCTTTCAGCACCGTCATACTCTCGATGTCATCAGGGTTGATGTTGGAGATGGCATCACCGCCATCTCGTCCAACATTACCGGAATTGCCGGATTGGCCCCAGATATCGCCCGGTTGTCCGGGTGAATAGTTGAACATTGGCACCCCGTCCACCACGTACAGCACGTTGTTGTCGCGGGTAGATTTTTGTCCGCGCATGACCACACGGGTAGAACCACCCACACCAGATCCGCTGCGGTTGATTTGGAGGCCTGCGGTACGTCCTGACAAGGCATTGATAACGTTGGCATCTTTTACGCGGTTGAGTTCGCCACTGGACACTTCTTGAGCGCCATAAGAAAGCGATTTTTTCTCGCGTGAGATACCGAGCGCAGTCACAACAACTTCGTTCAGCGCGGTGCCGGCTTCAAGTGCCACATCGGCGGTAGTTTTGCCGGCGAGCATGATGGTTTGCGCTTGGTAGCCTGTGTAGCTGACCAAGAGTTTTGCGGAGGGGTTGCTGACTTTGATCCGATAGGTGCCGTCAACAGTGGTAACGGCACCGTTGCTGGTACCATCTTCCCGTACAGATGCGCCGATAAGTGGGTCGCCGGTGGTGGCATCTGTCACCTTACCGCTCACGTTTTGTGCGCTGATATAGCCGGCAAAAGCCAGGCATAGCAGCAGCAGTGGTATCCGGAGGATACCCTTTTGAAGAGCTTGTTTATGTTTGTGTTTCATACTGAAATGGTTGGTTTAAAAAATTAATTTTTACGCAAGTATATTGGATCAGAAGGGTTTCCATCGGACAAAAGCCTCCATGGCTTCGTATTCGGCCAAGCCGAGCACACGATAGGCTTGCGCTGTCTCGCGGTTGCGTTCTTCTGCACGCTGCCAGAATTCGCGTTTGTCGTCGCCGGGAAATGGCGGGCGATCTTTTTGGCTTTGGTGCATGAAAATAGCTTGGCGTTTTTTTCTAAGTTGTTGAGGGCTCATGGGAACAGCCATTTCAATTTCATGTACGGCCCATTCATGCCAAGCGCCTCGGTACAGCCACACCCAGCAGTCTTTCAGCCAGTCCTGGTTTTTCAGGCGGCGGTAGGCTTCAAAAATAGCGTCGAGGCACACGCGGTGCGTGCCATGAGGATCCGCCAAATCGCCTGCTGCATACACTTGGTGGGGCTTGATCTGATCCATCAGGTCCATGATGATTTTGATATCTTCGTCGCCGAGTGGTTTTTTCCGGGTGCGTCCGGTTTCATAAAAAGGCAAATCCAAGAAGTGTATATGGTCATCATTCAGGCCGGTCAGCCGGGCGCCGGATCTGGCTTCTCCACGTCGGATCAGGCCCTTGATGTTGCGCACTTCTGTTGTATCTTCATCAATGGAGCTCTTTTTTCGGAGCACCTGAATGATTTTTTTTAGTCTTTTGGTTTCCGTTTCGTCCAGTGTTTTTTGGCTTTCGCCAAATTCCAGCATAAACTCTGCGTACCGCAGGGCATCGTAATCGTGCACGGCAATGTTGCCGGAGGTTTGGTAGGCCACGTGTACATCGTGGCCTTGATCAACGAGTCGTTGGAAGGTGCCGCCCATGGAGATAACATCGTCATCGGGGTGGGGGCTAAACAAAATAACCCGTTTTTTGGCTGGTTTTGCGCGTTCAGGCCGGTTGGAGTCTTCTGCGTTTGGTTTTCCACCTGGCCAACCGCTGATGGTGCGCTGCAGGCGGTTGAAAATTCTGATGTTCAGTTCGTATGAGTTGGCCTGCTCGATGATGAGTTCGCTGAGGCCGTGTTCATTGTAATCTTCGTCGGTGAGTTTGAGGATGGGCTTGCCTGTTTTTTGCGAGAGCCAGACAACAGCCTTACAAATAAGGTCGTCGGTCCAGTTGCAGATACCGGCCAACCAAGGGGACTTCATACGGGTAAGTTCTTCGGCAGCACTGCGGTCGAGCACCACCTTTACATTGGGGTGTTTTTGCAGGAATGAGGCCGGTACGGAGGCGGAAATTTCACCCTCGATGGCTTGTTGGACGATGTGTGCTTTGTGTTGCCCCCAAGCCATGAGGTAAACGGTGCGCGCTTTGAAAATACTGCCTACGCCCATGGTGATGGCGCGGTACGGTACGTCATCTTCGCTTTGAAAATCTTTTTGTGCGTCGTGGCGGGTAAGGTGATCGAGTCGGACCATCCGGGTGGGCGAACTATCCCATGCGCCGGGTTCATTGAAACCAATGTGGCCGGTGCGGCCGATACCCAGTACTTGGATGTCAATTCCTCCGGCGAGGTCAATCAGTTTTTCATACCGTTCGCAATAGCTGGCTACCTGATCCATGGGCACCGTTCCATCGGGGATGTGGATGTTATCAGGTACCATGTCAACATGGTCAAAAAGGTATTCGTGCATAAAGCGCCAGTAGCTTTGGCGCGCTTCACGGGGCATGGGGTAGTATTCGTCGAGGTTGAATGTGACCACATTTTGGAAGCTGAGTCCTTCTTCCTTGTGCATTCTGACCAACTCTTCGTACACCTTAATGGGTGTGCTGCCAGTGGCGAGACCGAGAACGATTTGTTCGCCGTCTTGTTGGCGTTGCCGAATAGCCAATCCAATGGACTGTGCTACGTGGCGAGATGCTTCCACCGAGTCATTCCAGATTTTGACGGGTAGCTTTTCAAAATTTTTGAGTTCGTACTTTAGGTAACCGGCAAGCGCCTTTTCCTTGACTTTCATACTTGTATCGTCTTTTCGACTTGGGTTTTAACTTGGGCGATGATCAAAGCAAAAAATAATTGTGCGCCAAATGTAAAGCGTCAGATTCAAACCGTGTGCGCACACGGAAATATTTTTTATTTGGGTGCAGCTAGACGGAATACCTTTTCTTCTGCGGGGGGGTATATCACACCTATATTATTTTGAAAAAAAATGGGCTATATGCTTGTAATTTTAGTAGCCGGTTAGGTTGTCGTTTCTGAGACAGAAAAGTGACCATTTTTTGCCATACGAAGCGGTTTTTTGTCGACAGTAGCATCACTACGGTCAAAAAAATGGGCGAAGTATGGCGAAAAATGGGCCTTTTTGGGCCGGACAGTGTGCCGCTTAACCAGTTATTTTTAAAATATCTTACCTTGGGGTCGGTTTGCGTCTTTAATTTTGAGCTGCTTCGCCAAACGAAATTGCATGAGCCACCGCATTAGGATAAAAGACATTGCGAAACAGACAGGTGTTTCCATTGGCACGGTTGACAGGGTACTGCACAACCGCGGTCATGTGTCTGCTGATGTGCGGGAACGTGTGGTGACGGTCATGCGAGAAATGGGTTACGAACCCAATATTATGGCACGTTCTCTGGCCAACAACCGGAAAACAATGCGGATTGCAGTAATATTACCCGATTTTCGGCAAGACCTCTACTGGGCACAACCCAAAGAGGGGGTGGAGCGCGCAGCCGAGGCAGTTCGGCATTTCGGGGTGGTCGTAGAATTTCACTTTTTTTCACTTTTCGAACCCCAAGATTACCTTAAAGCTGTTAAAAAGGCCCTTGAAACGGCCCCGGAAGCCGTACTTTTTGCACCGCTTTTTTTGGCTGAATCAGACATTCTCCTCGCCGAAACCACCCGATTGGGCATCCCAAAGGTGATGATCAATACCCACATTGAAGGTACTGATGCCCTGAGTTATATTGGCCAGGATTCTTACCAGAGCGGTGTATTGGCCGGTCGATTGCTCAATTTCGGCCTTAATGATGGCGACCAAGCCATGGTACTCAACCTCGACAAAGAAGTGCTCAACGCCAGACATTTGCAAGCCAAACAGCAGGGGTTCAAAGACTTTTTTGCCGAAAGGGGGTCTAAATCTATAGAAGTCTTTGCCGAAATATTTGAAGATTTTGACCATCCCGAAAAAATGAAATCTTGGACGGAAGAAAAATTCCTCCAATACCCGCGTTTGAGTGGTTTCTTTGTAACCAACTCCCGTGCCTATAAATTGGTGCGAGCCCTCGACCCGGATACCCAAAAACGCGTTAAAGTAGTTGGTTTTGACCTTATTGAGCCCAATCTGCAGTTGTTGAGCGAAAACAACATACGCTTTCTCATCAACCAGAATGCCTGGCACCAAGGGTATATGGGCGTACTGACCCTCGTCAATCACCTCATACTCCGAAAAAAAATACCCGCTCTACAGTACCTTCCGTTGGATATTATTGTCCGTGAAAATGTGGATTATTACCTAAAACGCACCCTCGAAATTCCCTTGATCTTGGTTTAATGCGTACTATTGTCATAAAATAAAATAGTTTTGCCCTTTAAAATTTCCACTAAACAAAATTAATATCGTCACACAGTCATTATCTTTGTCAATCCCCCCCCCCCACAAAAACAGCTCTTACCGGCATGAAACAACTGCTATTTTTCGCGTTACTGTGCTCTTGCGTGATGGTTTCCGCTCAGGACCCCATCTTTTCGCAGTTTTACGCGATGCCCCTTCAGATTAATCCGGGATTCGCAGGAAGTGCGAATGCCCCTCGTGCAGGCCTAGCCTATCGCAATCAATGGACAGGGTTCGACAATGCTTACCGTACGTATGCGGTATTTTATGACCAAAGTTTTGAAAAAATCAACAGCGGCATCGGGTTTTATGCCGAAGGCGACAATGCCGGAAACGGAATTTTCAAAACTTCCCGATTTTCAGCTACCTATGCCTATAAACTCCAACTGAACGACGAACTGGCGGTTAAACTCGGGGTAGAAGGAGGGCTTCATCAGGTACACCTCGACTGGCTTAAGCTCACGTTTTCGGATCAAATAGATCCCGTCAACGGCTTTACCTATAACACAGCAGAGATTCAGCCCGATGCTACCAGCAATACTTCGCTGGATCTTTCCACCGGTTTACTGTTGCTCAGTAAAAAGTTTTACCTAGGTTTTGCCCTCAAACACCTCAATACCCCCAATGAGGGCATACTCCTGGCCAACAACAACCTCTACCGGGGGCTTCCCTTGCGGTACACTTTACATGGTGGTACAGAGTGGATTGTTAAAGCGGGCAATAAAACTAGACCACCATCGTTTATCTCTCCTAATTTCCTGTTTGTTTCTCAGGGGCCATACAAGCAACTCAATCTTGGAGCATACGCCAGTGTTGGAGCTGTTTATTCGGGTGTCTGGTTTCGGCATACTTTTAGCAACACAGACGCCGTTATCTTGTTGGCTGGGCTCCGACAAGGCATCTGGAAAATGGGAATTAGTTACGATCTTACGGTTTCAGGCTTGGCTGGAAAGGCAGGAGGGACCTACGAATTGTCGTTTGGAATCCTTTTTAATAGCCCAAATCGGCCCGATATCAACGATTGTACCCGAATGTTCCAGTAAATCCGTTAAAATTTGAATAACCTTAAGTTAATTTAAGCTTTCTTTTTCTACATTTGCCACTCAATTTTCAAAACCTGTAGTTCAATACAATGAAGAAAACTATCAATCTCGGATTGTGTTTTGCCATGCTGGCCCTCGCGCTGGCCAGTTGCGGGAAGAAATCAGAAAGTTCGACAACTACTGGTTGGAAATACAACGACCAAAAGTGGGGCGGCTTCGAAAAATCTGATTACGAAGGCCAGGCCACTGGTCCCAACCTAGTACTCATCGAAGGTGGTACGTTCACCATGGGTCTGACCGACCAGGACGTCACCTACGAATGGAACAACGTTGCCCGCCGTGTTACGGTTTCATCGTTCTATATGGACGAAACGGAAGTCCGTAACATTGACTACCAAGAATACCTTTACTGGATCAACCGTGTGTACGGGGAAACCTACCCAGAGGTATGGAGAAGAGCGCTTCCTGACACCTTGGTGTGGCGTGAAGAACTCGCTTACAACGAGCCTATGGTGGAAAACTATTTGCGCTCTCCGGACTATTACCAGTATCCGGTCGTTGGTGTCAATTGGCACCAAGCCAATGATTTCTGTAAATGGCGCACAGACCGCGTGAATGAGATGATTCTCGTCAAACGCGGCATCATTGATCCTACCACAGATCAGAAAAACGAGAACAACTTCGACACCGAAGCCTATCTCGCCGGTCAGTATGAGCCAAGCGTTCGCAAAAACCTTCCCGATGTTCGCACCGGTGGTGAACGCCGCGTGAAACTGGAAGACGGTATTCTCCTGCCTGCTTATCGCCTTCCAACAGAAGCAGAATGGGAATACGCCGCTTTGGGCCTCTTGGGCAACCAAGCGACCTCTAAAGACGAACTGATTACCGACCGCCGTATCTATCCTTGGAATGGCAACACCGTGCGCTACCAAAAGCGCAACAAAAACCAAGGTAAAATCATGGCCAACTTCAAGCGGAGTGGTGGTGACTACGGTGGTATGGCAGGCGCCCTCAACGACAATGCCTTTTATACAGCAGAAGTTGTTTCGGGTTGGCCAAATGATTACGGCCTGTACAACATGGCCGGTAACGTCAACGAATGGACGGCTGATTTGTATCGCCCCATGACTTCCACCGATTTGGAAGATACCGGCAATGATGACCTGAATGCGTATCGCGGTAATAAGTTCCTTACCAAAAAACTCGATCCAGAAACCGGCAACCCGATTGTCAAAGACAGTCTTGGACGCTTGGTGTACGAGTTGATCGATACAACTTCTACCGCCCGCCGCGACAACTACAAGCGCCCTGAAGTGTACAACTTCTTAGACGGTGACAAAGAATCGCAGGTGGAGTATTTTTACGGTAAAAGTACCCTGATCAACGACAGTACCCGCGTGATCAAAGGTGGCTCATGGGCCGACCGTGCATTCTGGCTCGCTCCAGGCGCTCGTCGCTTCCTCGATGAAAATAAAACAAGTAAAACTGTGGGCTTCCGCTGCGCCATGGTGCGCAAGGGCGCTGTTACAGGCAACGGTGAAAAAGATGGCAATTTCTTCAAAACGAAGCGCAAAAAGCAAACGCGTCGCTACGATTGATCTTGATTCTTTCAAATCCTGTTAAAAAAGGGACGGCGTGTCAACGCTGTCCCTTTTTCTTGTTCATAGGTTAACTTTCTCCAGTGTCTTTGCTTCGTTCCACAGGGCTTCCATTTCAGCCAATGCCATGTCTTGGAGTGGCTTGGGCGCCTGCTTTTCAATGTATTCAAATCGCCGCTTAAATTTCCGGTTTACTTTTTCCAACGCCGTTTCCGGGTCAACGCCAATAAAACGCGCATAGTTGATCAAAGAAAACAACACATCGCCAAATTCCTCTTCGATATCTTCTTGGGGCGCATGAGCGGTAATATTGACGTGTAACTCGCTGATTTCCTCTTCTACCTTTTCCCATACCTGGGCGGTGTTTTCCCATTCAAACCCGACCTGTTTCGTTTTTTCCTGCATGCGGTAGGCTTTCACCATCGCGGGTAGGCCGCTAGGAACCCCTTCCAACAGTGATTTTTTCCCCTCCTTGAGCTTGAGCTGCTCCCAGTTTCTTTTTACATCCTCTTCTCCGGTCACAACGACATCGCCATAAATATGGGGGTGTCGCGAAATCAGTTTGTCGCAAATCCCGTGTAGGGCATCCGCTATGTCAAAATCGCCGGTTTCAGCCGCAATTTTGGCATAAAAAACCATGTGCAGCATCACATCGCCAATTTCTTCCTGAACCCCTTTGAGGTCGTTGGAAATGATGGCATCTGCAAGTTCGTAGGTTTCCTCAATGGTGAGGTTGCGCAGGGATGCTATGGTTTGTTTTTTATCCCAAGGACATTGCGCACGCAATTCGTCCATGATGATCAGTAAGCGACCGAAGGCCTCTAGTTTCTGTTCGTGTGTGTGCATGGTGGTTGAGCAGCCTGATTTTTGCAGGAATTATTGCCCGTCAAAGGTATATCAAAAAAGGTAACTGGACACGGCACTAGCCATTGACCAAAAAGGAACCCAACCAGCGAAAGCACCGATTGGGTTCAAGCAATAGAAGGAAGTAGGATGAATAAATGACGTAATAACATTTAGGGTGGGTAGCGCCGCTAGGCCAGCAAAACCCAAAGTCTTCGTAACAAAGTTACGAAGATCGAATTTGTTTTTTGTCTTAAAATATGTGAAATGAACAAATTACCCTGTGAGTTGCCTGAATTGTCAACAACACCCGATTTTCAGGCAGGTGTTAGTCTGAAGGCGCTGACTTTTTTTCTGCTTTGAAGCAAGAATATGAACCTGAAATTCAAAATTGTTGTAATAGTTGCTCGTATAGATACAAAATGACATACTTTTGGCGTTTGCAACAGCAAAGCGTGTTTAGGCTATTGTTCTTTGGGCGGTAACGATCTTTTTGTAGAAACGTTGAATGTTTTCCGAATAACTTGCGTTCGATGATAAAACGTATTTTAGTAACTGGGTAGGTGGCGCGCTGTCTGGCCCAAAAAGGCCCATTTTCCGCCATACTTCGCAGATTTTTTTGACCGTAGCGCTGCTACGGCCTACAAAAATCCGCTTCGTCTGGCAAAAAATGGTCACTTTTTTGTCTCAGACGCGACCACCTAACCAGTTACGTTTTACAAACCATAAATTTACGGGTGGCCCAAAGTTTGCCATTGCTTTTGGCGTAGGCAATGTACACGCCGGCGTTGAATGGTTGCAAATCCAAGGCAGTTGTGTGTTTACCAAAGCCTTTGAAAGCACGGCGCCAGCATACTTTTCCCGATAGATCGGTGATAAACACCTCCGTCTCTTGGTTTGATTTCAGGTTTTCTACGGTAATCTCGGTGCTGCTGTAAGCCGGGCTTGGTGTAACGGTGAGGCTGGGTGCTGCGATACCTCCGGGGGTAAAGGTCGAAGAGTTTTCGCCGATGCGCAGAGAATCGAGGGGGAAGCTCATGATGCTGCGCGCATGGGTGCCAGCCAGCAGCGTGCGTTTGGCAAGGTTCATATCCAGGTCATACACGGGTACAAAGGGCATGCCAGTACCGAGCCGTTCCCAGTGTTGTCCGCTGTTGAGGGTAACATACACACCGCCGTCGGTGGCAGCGAACAGAACAGAATCTTGGTGTCCGGCCAGTATTTGAAGGTCATTGATGGCCAGGTTGGGCAGGTCGCCGGCGATGGGCATCCAGGAGGCGCCGCGGTCGTCGGATCGGTGTATCCGCGCGGAGAAATCATTGTCGCGGTACCCTGTATGTGCAACAAATACGCGGTTTGGATCACTTGGGGATGCTTTAACAGCAGAGACATACCGATCGGGTAGTCCGGCATTCAGGTTGGTGGATGTCAGGTTGGTGGGGTCGACACGCCAGACATTGCCATCGGTGGTGCCCACATATACTTGATCGGGATCGAGTGGGCTTTCGTCGAGGGTGCTGATGGTGTGAAAGCGTGCGCCGAAGATATTGCCATCGGTCAAGTCGTCGGTAATGGCAGACCAACTTGGCAGGTGTCCTAGGCCTTTGTAGAGCCGATATGTTCCTGTGTACAGGATATCGGTATTGTGGTGGCTTAGGATATACTGCATATCCCAGTGTCGTCGGTCGCTATCGTCGATACCAACGGTGGCATCGTCAAAGTTCCCGCCATCTAGGGTGCCGCCAATGGCGCCGTTTTGATATTCGAAATAAAAAATATTGGGGTTGGAGGGGTGAAACAGCGCTTGGAATCCGTCACCGCCATACAAGCGTTGCCAGTCATCAATGGTGGAGGCGTTACCGGCCACGGTACCGTTGTCTTGGGCGCCGCCATAATAGAATGTAGGGTTGTGCGGGTTGTAGGCTACCCGGTAGAATTGAGTTGTCGGGATATTTTCTGCTCGATACCAGTTGTTGGCATCGTCATCGGTTCGGTACAGCCCGCCGTCGGTAGCCAGGAGGAAAGTTTCAGCGCTGAGAAAGGCAATATCATGGTGATCGGCGTGAATGCCCTGTTGCCATCCGGCGGCTTCGTACCAATTTTGGCCACCATTCAGGGACCTGAAGGAGGTTACACCTAAAAGCCAAATATCCTGATTGTTGTAGGGGTTGATGCGTATTTGGCCAAAGTACCAAGCGAAATTGCTTTGGAAGTCACTATTAAGGCCATTTCCGGCATTGAGTTGCCAGGAATTGCCGCCATCGGAAGATTCATAGAGGCCCGAGAAAGTCAGGTTTTCACCGACATAGGAGGCAAATAAGTGCTGACCGTTGTTGGGATCAATACAAAGGCCAATACGGCATTGATTGCCTTGTGGCAGGCCGCCGGAAAGTTTGTTCCAGGTAGCGCCGCCATTGACGCTTTTCCAGATACGGGCATTGTTGCCGGAGATCAGGCTTTCTTGGTTGTTTCGAATACGATCCCATGCGGCGGCATACAAGGTGTTTGGATCATTGGGGGATACCACAAGGTCTATGATACCGGCTTCATTGGAAATGAACAGGGAAGGTTGCCAGTTGGGCGCTGTTGTTCCGCTTTTATAGAGCCCTCGATCGTTGTTGCGCTCGAAGGGCAGCCCCATGGTGGCGGCGTACAATTGGTTTGATCCTCCCGGGTTTACGATTATTTTAGAAACAATCCGGGTGCTTTCAAGGCCATAAGGTTCCCACGTTTCGCCCTTGTCGGTGCTCTTCCAGATTCCGTCGCCAATGAATGGATAACCGCTGATGTTTGGATCGCCGGTACCGAGGTAGAGGATATTTGGATTGGCGGGATCAATGGCGATATGGCCAATGGAGAGGAAGTTGTGGTCGTCAAAAATAGGGTTCCACGTTAGGCCACCGTTGGTAGTTTTCCAGGCGCCGCCACCGGAATACCCCAGATAAATGGTCTGGTGGTCAATTGGATCCACGGCCATGGTGTTGATCCGGGCGCCAATGTTGCCGGGTCCTTGTGTTGTCCAAGGTGCTAGAACACCTTCGTTGCCTCCCCTTGGACGGGCTGCAGCATCTGTGAGCCGAGCTTGTTCAAGGGCTTCCGTATAAGTTTGTACGTTTGGCCGGAACAATGGATAGTCACGCATGGCGTAAAACGATTCTTCTGGCGTGAGTCCACTGCTGCGTTTTTCTTCCGTTTCGGGCTCGATGGGTGGTTGCTCAGCTGTCGAGGGCTCCCGCATTTTTCCGATAAAAAAGACGAGAAATCCGAGTACGGCTATTGCCAGTAGTATAATATTTCGGGTCGGGAATGCGGTGCGGTTTTGTCGTTGGAACATAGATAGTCGTAGAAATGGGCGCCATTCTTTGGGTTTGCAGCGCTAAGATATACGATTAGAATGGCCTCACAAACTTGATCCGCCGCCAATATCCAAAATTGTCCAATATTGACGTGATAATTTGGGCTTCCAGACAAATATCGCTGCCAAGTTTCTAGATCAGTCATATTTTTGGCATAAAAAGCATGCTATCTCCCCTTGCTTATTATTCGCAGGTACGTGAATTATTCCGTACCCACGGCAGTCCAATCGTGGCCCAAGGTCAAATGCAGTACATGCGCCATCAGTTTGAATTCTTTGGCCTAAAAATGCCGCAGTGGAAGGCGCTCACGAAAACCATGCACCGGGAACAGGGCCTGCCCAAGGACGACGACTTGAAGCAGTTGGTGCGTCTGTGTTTTCAGGACGACCACCGGGAGATGCACTATTTTGCGCTGGAGACCCTGGAAAAAAGCATCCAGTATCAAGCAGCGGACTTCATCGAATTGTTGGAGGAGTTGATACTGACACGCTCGTGGTGGGACACGGTTGATTGGATCAACAAATTGGTGGGGCAGCATTTTAGGCGATATCCTGAACTTATTCAACCGGTTACTGCGCGGTGGATGGCCTCTGAAAACAGGTGGTTGCAGCGTGTTTGCATGATTTTTCAGTTGGCGTATAAGGAAAAAACAGATGCTGAATTGCTTTTCGGGTTTGTGCGCCGCATCGCAGATTCCAAGGAGTTTTTTCTTCAGAAAGGTGCAGGCTGGGCGTTGCGGCACTATTCAAGAACCAATCCGGAGGGCGTCCGAAAATTTGTGGAGAACACCCAACTGGCGCCGTTGACGCGTCGAGAGGCGTTGCGGTTGATCAATGCCAAAGCATCGCAGGAATAGGGTTACCTCCTGCGCAGTATTTTGAAGTGCACTTGATTAGCCTGCTTGGGTTTTGAGGACAATAAATTTTCGGCCAATATAGATGGCCGCAAGTACGATGGTATAGGTGAACGTCGCTGTCATGGCTGTTGTCTTCTGTGCGTGAACAAATTTCACAGTGGTAACGCTGTACCTACACCCAAGCGCTGCCTTCAAGGTTACTTTTTTTTAAAAAAAATAAGTAACTGGTTAGCGCGGTCGCGCCTGAGACAAAAAAGTGGTCGTTTTTTTGTCAGACGAAGCGGGTTTTTGTAGGCCGTAGCAGCGCAACTGTTAAACAAATGGGCGAAGAAGGACGGAAAATGGGCCTTTTTGGGCCAGACAGCGTGCCACCCAACAGTTACTAAAACTATTTGTCATACCCTGCTCCGCTTTGCGCCTTCTTATTCACTCCGCCGTTGTTTTCGGAGAGCACGCCATCAACGGCGAGGCCACTCACTCCGCAGTCGGCGGAGATGCCATCAACGGCATGGCCACTCACTTCGCAGCCTTTCTTGGTCTTCCCAACCAAGACCAAAAGCTTTCAAACCAAGCCCGGAAGCGCGCATTTTGTATTGCCACTGTTTTTTTAGACCCAAAATTTTACGATAAACAACTCATTTTAAAGGAATTAAAATATTGAAATATGAATATTTTCAAAATAAAATATTTTTGATTACTTTAGTTTTTGGTAGAGAAAGGTGCGTATATTTACGAGTTATGCGTCATTCTATGACGACCGTAGTTTGACAATTCCATAGACTAGACAGCACCTTTCCTTAAAGCGACAAAAGTTAAATTCTGCGATTTATTTGCAAATTTCAATTTTTGACGTATCTTTGCAGTCTAATTCAAATGAAAACAAAATGATAATAGAATTTAGTGTCGAGAACTATTTGTCTTTCAAAGATTTGACAACATTATCTATGATTGCTGCCAAATCATTCAAGGAACATAAAGACACCCACATAATAGAGGTTGACAAGAAACTTAACCTATTAAAATCGGCTGTAATTTATGGCAACAATGCTAGTGGAAAGAGCAATCTTTTAGAAGCAATGAGCTTTATGAAAGCAACCGTGCTTAATTCTTTTAGAGATGCCTTAGTTGAAAATAGCGAAAGAAAATTCCCACTTGAAAAATTCATCCTTAATTCAAAGACTGAGAATGAATCAAGTTTTTTTGAAATTTCATTCATTCACAAAAGCGTAAAATATCGTTATGGTTTTGAAATTGATTACGAGAAAGTAGTTGCAGAATGGTTGTATCACACAACTAGCAAAGAGGTTTACTTATTCAAAAGAGATTTTCAAAAAATCGAAGTCAATAAAACTGCATTTAAAGAAGGATTAGGAAAACAAACGGATGTAAAAGAAAATGTACTTTTTCTATCCTTACTTGCAACTCTTGGCAAAGAAACATCAAGTTCAATTGTAGACTGGTTTAAAAAATTAAATTCCATAAATGGCATTCACGATAGAGGACATAAAAGATATACTATTGACAAATTAAAGACCGACAAGAATTTTTTTAATTGGGTTTTACACTTCATTAAATATTTGGAAATTTCAAATCTTTCTACAACTGAGGAAGACGTTAGTGACATTGACTTAGAAACATTAAGAGAAAAAGAAAAAGACGAAGAAATTATAAATTTATTTACAAGTATTCATAAAATACAATCGAAACAGCCAAGACGAGACCAATTAATTACATATCATAGAAAATATGATGAAAACAATAATTTTATTGACTCCGTTCCTTTTAATTTTGACAATCAAGAATCAGAAGGAACAAAAAAATTACTTTATTTATTAGGCCCTTGGTATGACACTTTGAAAAATGGAA
>CAIZLM010000227.1 GCA_903933805.1 uncultured Bacteroidota bacterium
ACGAAGCGGATTTTTGTAGGCCGTAGCAGCGCTACGGTCAAAAAAATCTGCGAAGTATGGCGGAAGAAGTATCAAATCAATTGGCCAGCCAATTCCGAAAAGACCAAATGTGAAAATGTAGATAATCCCCATAAATATATACTTAGGAAGCCTTTTCGTACATCTTTTGTTCGTGGCATTTTACATTTCATCCTCCGGTAGCCCTGTCAATTCGGAAATAGTTTTATTGTCTATTCCTTTGTTTTTCATCTGCCTCGCTATTTCTACCTTTTCTTCTTTTTTGGCATCAGCCTTTACTTTTTCGAGCCTTAACCTGTCTTCCGTTTCCCTTAATCCAGCATAGTCGTATGCCTCCAATTCTTCAGGTGACCATGTTTGGATATTGGCTTCTTCATATGCAGCTTTCAACCCAGGGTCGTCCATGTCTTCAGGTATGACTTCAAGGTTCTCCGCTTCTTTGATAAAAAACACCCACTTTTCAACAAGCGTTTTTAGTTCTTTTCGCTGCATTTTGAATTTTGGAAGTTCGATGAAGTTGAACTCCATGTCTTCCATTATTTGCTCTCCGGTCTCAACGTCCAAAATACGGTGTCGGCAGATGTACTTTGGGCTCTTCGTAATCTCAAAATCCAGAATCCCAACGAAAATGGTCGGTTTTAGTTTGTCGTAAAATTCTCCACGGTCTATTTGGCTGACGTAGCCTTGCGAAGTGTAGTACAACACACGCTTGCTAAACCCCAAAGCATCGGCAACTTGCATCTCCACGATGAACTCCCTACCACTTTGGTCTTTTGCCTTAACATCAATAATAGTTGCTTTCCCGTCCCGAAACTTCGGAAGTTGATATGGATTAAGGACGGTCACATCCATGATTTCATGCTTTTCCTTGAAGTCAAGGACCGCATTCAAAAAGGAAATCAGCACTTCCTTTTTGTTCTCGTTGCCGAAGATTTTTCGGAAAGCAATGTCGTTTTTTACGTCTGCGAATTTCATATCAAACAATTTGTGACAAAAATACCAAAAACCGCTGGGATTGGCGTAAGCCTCCGTCCAACCCCATCTATTATTAGATTTTTCCAACTCGCTGGGTCTTCAATCCCATTGGAGTGCTGCTTGGACTTTATTCCCCCAAGCCTAGCCGCTCAACGCAGGCTCAATCGCCCTGCTTGGGCCTGCGTTTGAAAGCTTTTAGCCTTGATTGGGAAGACCAAGAAAGGCTGACATGGGCGTAGATGCATTGATGGGCGTTATTTATTCGCTTGGTGTTCAATAATTTCGCTTACTTCTTCCCCTGTCATTTTTGACAACTTGGCTATTTTTTCTATGGGCATACCATCTTCAAATAGTTCTATAACAAGGTCTATTTTTCCATCTTTCTTTGCTTTATCTAACCTTGCCCGTTCATCCTCCTCCCGCATGAAAGCGTATTCGTAAGCGTCCAACTCTTCTTGTGTCCATGTCTGCACGTTGGCTTCTTCGTATGCTGATTTCAAGCCCTCATCATGTAAATTTTCGGGTACAACTTCGATATTTTCTCCGTTTTTGATGAAGTAAACCCACTTTTCAATCAAGGTTTTAAGGTCATCCAATTCCAATTTGAATTTTGGCAACTCAATGAAAGTGAACTCCATATCCTTTATGGTCTGCTCTCCCGTTTCGATGTCTCGAACTTGGCTGCGGCTGATATATTTTTTATTTTCTGTGTGAACGAAGTCAAGTATTCCAATAAAAATAACGGGGCGAAGTTTTCGGTAGAAATCTGCCCGCTTTATCTGGTCGGAATAACTTTTTGAGGAGTAGTAAAGCACCCTTTTTTCAAAACCATCAATATCACCTACTTGCATTTCGATGATGTAGGTTCGACCTACTTGGTCGGTAGCCTTTACGTCGATGATGGTGACTTTCCCACCTTTGAGTTTGGGAAGTTGATACGGATTGAGGATACTGACTTGCTTAATGCGCTGGTCGCCATGAAAGTCAAGTACGGCGTTTAGAAATGAAATGAGGGTTTCTTTTCGGTTTTCGTTGCCGAAAATCTTGCGAAACGCAATATCGTTTTTAACATCTACAAATTTCATAATCAGGATCTTGAAGCAAAGTTAGGCTATTTTATGCCTTATTTAGGCATTTTTTCCGGCTCGCTTGGCCTTCAATTCCATTGGGATGCCGGCTGGACTTTATTGCACAAGCCTAGCCGCTCAACGCAGGCTCAAGCGCCCTGCGTGGCGTTGTCGCCAAGCAAAAACGTACACCACGATACTCTATGAACACAGGCTCATTACTTTTAATGAAACGCAACAGGTGGGGGCCAGTCCTCTCCATACCAAAAGTGTTTCAAAAACGGCCATTTAGCCTTACGTGGTCTTCCTTAAACGAACCCCCAGGCTATTAGTGAAAAAACCGATCTCCTCGCCGCGCTCGGGTCTTTTTTGAACCAGCGCCACTCCAGCAGGACTCCATGCTAAAGTACTAACCTTCCGGGTTGCCTATAGCGTGCTGCTTGGACTTTATTCCCCAAGCCTAGCCGCTCAACGTTGGCATTGGTTAGAAAGACCAAGAAAGGCTGAAAGTACTATTTTACCTTCGTTTTTTACTTTCTGTCACCGCATTACGGTTGTGTTTAGCAATTGTTCTCTAATATCTGCTAAAGTCCTGTTTTGAGAGTTTTTCCAAGATATCCAACCATTAACAGTTTTTCTGTCGCTACCCGCGTCTTGAATACCAACAAGCGCTGCATAACTCGGGCTACTAAATTGTTGTCCTAAAAGTTCCAATGAGCCGTCTTCCGATACTACTGCTTCGTATCTTTTAGCCAGCCCGTTTCTTGGTTTGTATGTCATTGAAAGTTTTTCTCCAATGACCAGCAAATTTGAGTTTACAAGGTCCGTAAGTTGAACGTCATATTGATTAATCCCTGTGTTTGCTTTTTGTGGTTTACTTTCTTCTTCGGTGTCAAGTTCAGGTTTGAACTCCTCAGGAAATTCAAAAACAATGTTTTCAGGTTTATTCAATTCAACGAACTTGCTTACAACCCAAAGCTTCACTTTATATTTCAATGTCCTTGCCCAATCTCGAAGATCATTGGTGACACCGTCAATTGGAACTCCTATAATGGGGTCAGTTTCAAGAATATCGCCAACAACTTGTCTAACATTGATGGCTGCGATATTCAAGTCTTCAAACTTCTCTTTCGTGTAATTATCGGTTTGATATTGTTGAACAGCTAGTTCAATAATTATCCGCTTCGTTATTACTTGTTGAGAGGCTAAAATTTGTTTTGTTACTTGGGGGGCAATATGGCTCCACACACTATGGTGTATTAATTCAGCTTCCACTAAATACCATTTTTTCTGTCCGATGTCGATGGCGAAACCATCAGGAATGGTCCCTACCCCATCCGATGTTTTAATTTTGGCTTTTGGTAAATAGAAGGATGTCGGTCCGAAAAGATATTCATAATTGTTAACGATTACTTGTTCTAATTCCGCTTCACTGTCAAAAGGTGCCTTTATAAATTTTGTATCTTTAAATATCAGCATGTTTTTTTGGTTTTACTAGATGTTTTGGTCGTCATGGCATGAGGCGTAACGTGTCTAAGGAGTGGAATTGCACGCAAAATATTACCGTACAACCACAATTTTCTCCGTCAGTGTTTCAAAGCCTGTGACGATCCGCAGTTGGTAAGCGCCAGCGGGTAGGTCTCTCAAATCAACCGGAATATCTTGCTCTGTGACTTGATATGCTGTCCAGGTGCGGATGGTCCGGCCTGCCGCATCGGAGAGGGTCAGGTAAAGCGTTTGTGCCTGAGAAAAAGCCACCGAAAGCACGGTTTTGTCCTTTGCTGGGTTGGGATATACTTCGGTAAATGATGTTGTTGACACATCCGCCACGCCCACTGTTTCGGTGAGGGTAATATTGAACACCGCCATGCAGCCATTGGCGTCAACTGCTTGGAGTTGGTAGGCGCCCGCTGGCACCGACACCAAATCCTCGACCCCCATGGCGAACAAAAAACCTTCGCGGTACCAATTGGTTGCAACAATTCCGACGCCCCCAGTGATATCAACGGCGATAGCACCGTTGCTTTGTCCCACCGAGGGTTGGATGATGTTTGCTGGAGCGATCACAACAGCAGGCGGCGCCACCAGCACGGCGCTGACCACCTGGTCACAGTCGAGGGCATCGGTGACGGTGACGGTGTAGGTGCCGCCCTCCAAACCAACAAGGTCTGCTGTAAAGGCTGCATTGGACCACTCGTAGGTGAATGGGCCGACTCCCCCAGACACCATCAGCGCAACAGCGCCGTCAGCGGAATCGTGGCAACGGGGTTGGGTGATATCCAGTGTCGCAGCGAGGTTGCAAGCGCTCCCCTGACAGGGTGCGACAACACGGGAGATGGCTTTTTCACAACCCATGGCGTCTGATACAACCACAAAATAACTGCTTCCAGCAGGCAAAATTTCGCCGTCCAAATTGCCGGATATGGTGTAAGGTTGCACGCCACCGTTCAGGCTGAATGTCAGTGCTGCTCGATCGACATCCACACATTTTTCTTGAATGTCAAACGTTAAGGGGGAGAAATCAACGGGGGTGTTGGCATCCAGTAATCGTACGCAAACATCGCCACTGGCCGTTGCTGCTGCCGATACCTGAGATGCCACCTGAAGGTAGTATGTTTGACCGGCGTAAAGGCCGCCCAAAGACAGATAGCCGTCACAGCGCAGGGGATTCTCTACACAATATATATTGGAGAGCGCGTTGCAATCACCTTTCCAAACGGCCACAACATGTTGAAAATCAGCACCACAATTGATGCGTACCCCACCAGAGGCCGGTGCGACAAACTTGAACCAAATATCATGGTCCACCAGGGCCACACAGGGGGGGATATTGCCTGAAAACGATGCGCCGATATTGGATCCTGCGGTACAAGCACCTCCAACGATAATTGCTGTGGCCGCAAGGCAGTTGTCATTGTCGGGTGTGTACGCCGTTTTTTTGAACAGCTGGGGACAAACAGCCCCTTCAATGGTTGCAAAACTCCCTGAAATTTGGAGATAATAGTCCTGGCCGGCAACCAAGCTGCTGTTTTCCAGCGTGCCGCCCTTGTGATTGCCCGTGATTTCTGTCAAATCTTGGCATTGTCCGGCATACACCGTCATCACATCTGAAAAATTGGCGTTGCTTTTCAGCACCAGCAGTTCACCGGGGCCGAGCAGTGGCGCCTTAAAAGCATACCAAATATCGGCACGGGCCAATTCGTTGCTGGTAGGTATCGTGGCGGAAGTCAAGGCGTTGGCATTGGTGCCGACAACACACGGGGCATCCAGCGAGAGGGTGATGGCATCGGCACATTGGTCGTTGACGGGAACGGTGATCGCTGGCAGTATTTGTTCGATTTTAAGGCACAAATTGCCCCTTGACACGCCAAAACCGCCTTCTTTTCCACAAACACGGATCAAATAGGTTGAATCGTTTATCACATGGAAGTACGGGTGTTCTCCGGTAAATCCGTGTTCATCACGGTTGTCGCACAGCAAGGGCTGGGGTGCTGTACAATCGCCGGTAAACACATTGACCACGTCGTTGAAATTGGCACCCGTGGTAATACCGGCCAGTCCGGTAAAATCTGCCTGCCAGGTGTACCAAAGTGCCGCCACCGGTTTTTCGATACAAGCGGGTAGTGGTCCCTCAAAGAGGGCCGTTTCATTGTTTGCAACCTGACAGTTTGGGCCGGTGATCAACGTTTGGGCGTTCAGGCAAACATCATTGGCCACGCCGCTGCCCGTTATTTTCACATTGTCCAAACCGATCCACCAAGCATAATCCTGGCCATCATCGTATTCAAAAACAACCCGCATTTGTTGCGAGCGGTACGGTGAAAGATCCAGGTAGGAGCGCACATAATTGGGGAAATGGGGGCCTCCAATGTCAAAAGCGGCCTCTCGAACCAAGTACTCAGTCCCATCGCCGTGCTGAACGAGTATGGATATTTTTTCAGAATAGTAGCGCATTATGATGTCAAAACTCAGCTCAAAACGGCCGAATTGTGCGCCATCAAACCAAGGGCTCATCAGTCGGACGGTGGAATAGGGGGCTGCGCCACCGAGCAGGTCGTCGTCAAAAAAAGCCATGCAGGAACCATCCATGGAAGTGCCGGCATAGGTTGTTTTGGGGTTGGTTTCGTAGCCAAAAAGCCAATCGTCGTTCCCGGTTACGATCTGTGTTTCCCAGCCTGCGGGTTTAGCACAGCCATTGAACGTTTCCTTTACAATATTTTTGCCCAGTCCACCGCCCACTACCTGAATATTATCAACACCTGCCCACCAAGCGAAGCCTCCCCCATCGTCGTAACGGAAAATGAGTTTTGTTGTAGGCGAAGCGGAAAAGAAAGAAAGATCATATTTCAACGTGGTGTATTCAAACAAGCTATCGCCAGTAGATCCGCCTTGGGCAAATGATTTCAGCAGCGTTTCCGTCACACCATCGGTGACCAATACCTGAAAGGATTCATTGGCGGGGCCGTAGTCGCGGTAGTGAACATCCAGCGAAAGCGTCACTTGGGAGTACTGGGAGGCGTCGAAAGCCGGGGTGATGAATGCACACGTATAAGCAGGGGTGGCATCGCCGGTGGCGTCGTCATCGACCACCAGAAAGCAGGAGCCGTTCATGCTCAGGCCATTTTGGTCGTTGTTTTGAAGCCCGGCGCCCACGTACCAAACTGGATTTTGGTTGCCGGTAAGGTTTACAACCCATCCGGCGGGCAACACACAGGCATTGTCAAAATTTTCGGCAAAAAGGATTGTCTGGGCTCGCAGTCCCGGAACGCAACACAGGAAAAGTAACAGGAAAACAACAGAGCGCAGACGCATAAGCTTCTTTTTTGCGCTAAAGATATAGGCTCCAAACTGTTTTTTCTCTATCCGCAACACTGGGCAATCAGATTATTGCCGATAATATGAAAAACTGTTGTCGTCCCGAAAAAAATCCGTTAACCTTGCGATGAAAAATCCGTATTCGCCACGCATTATTTTCCTGTTATGCCCGCAACCACTGTTATTGAACAACCATCCGAGACGATCCGAACCGCCACTGCGGTGGGTGACCCACTGGCGCCGTACGTTCCCTCGCCCGCCAAGCCTTGGAATGCACGACGCGTTGCACACCTGTACCGGCGACTTGGATTTGGCGCCACGCTCCAACAAATTCAGGAAGGCCTGTTGCTGACTCCAGAGGCGTTGGTTGACCAATTGCTGGATACCGCCGCTGACTTGGGCACGCCGGA
>CAIZLM010000228.1 GCA_903933805.1 uncultured Bacteroidota bacterium
CGACTGGTCTTGCCCGTGGTCAAAATGGGCTGACGCAGGTTGTATGCCAGCGCCAACGCCTGGTCAGGTGTCAGTGTCCACGGATATTACCACAAACACCACGTGGACAGCGGACAAAGAATACACCCTTCAGGGATTCATTTACGTGACCAACTGTGCCACGTTGACGATCCAGCCCGGAACGGTTATCAAAGGCGACAAAGGATCTAAGGGTGCACTGATCGTGACCCGTTGCGCCAAAATCATCGCCGATGGAACAGCTGAACAGCCGATTCTTTTTACCACCAACGACCCGAACCCAGGTTACGGTTCATGGGGTGGCTTGATTATCTTGGGTAAAGCCCAAACCAACCAGGTGTACAGTGGTACCCCAGGCTTGGGCCTCATTGAAGGTGGACTTGACCCCGTGAAGGGCCTTTACGGCGGTGGCGACCAGCCAGGTGGTGCTGACAACAACGACAACTCCGGTATCCTGCGCTATGTTCGCGTTGAGCACCCCGGTATCGCTTTCCAACCCAACAATGAGATCAATGGTATCACATTTGGTGCTGTTGGCGCCGGAACGACCATTGACTACGTACAAGTCTCATATTCAGGCGACGATGCATTTGAATGGTTTGGCGGTACTGTAAACGCCAAGCACTTGATCGCGTATCGTGCCTTGGATGATGATTTCGATACGGACAATGGCTTTGCCGGCAACATTCAATACGCGTTCTCTGTCCGCGACCCACAGGTAGCTGACGTGAGCGGCTCCAACGGTTTTGAATCCGACAACAACGCTGCCGGTGATGCAACAACCCCCAAAACAGCGCCTACATTCTCCAATGTAACGGTGGTAGGGCCAACGGGAACCATCAACCCCAACTACAAGCGCGCAGCACACCTGCGCCGCAACACGGAAATTGGCATCTTCAACAGCTTGTTGTTGGGTAGCTACCCGGTTGGTGTTCTGATCGATGGCGACCCTGCATCTACCAACGCCACCAATGGATTGCTTGAAGTGAAAAACACCCAAGTTCATGGCCCTGTTGACCAACTGAGCACCAACGCCATGAACGGCTTCAATATTGATACTTGGTTTGCCACCCGCGGTTGGGGCAACGCCGGCAATACAAACCCTGCCGGCGCTAACTTACAGAATGTGTACAACCTTGATATTCCCAACGCACAACCAACGGGTATTTCCTCTGCTCTCGGCGCATCGTCATTTACGGCGCCACGTGTGAACAAGGCATTCTTCGATAAAGTAACCTACGTAGGTGCTTTCGGCGGCGGCGGCACTGCTGTTTCTGACTGGACTTGTGGTTGGGCGAAATACAAAGACCTGAACACCTCTTGCCTCGTGGAAACGAAAGATGTTGCGCAGTTCATCAGCGCGGTGAAACTCTACCCAACAGTAGCCAACGATCAAGCTACATTGGAAATTTCACTCACGACTGCTGCTGATCTTGTGGTAGAAATTTACGGCCTCAACGGTCAGTATTTCGGCCAACAAATCAACGAAAAAGCAGCTGCAGGGGATCAAGTGTACCGCATCAACACCAGCAATCTTGCACAGGGTTTTTACTTTGTACGGATTCAGGCAGGCAATGCTGTAAAAACTGAAAAATTGATGGTAGTACATTGAGTACTGCTTTCTTGGATGCTATTTGCCGAATGAGCCACGGCGTTATTGATAATCGAATATAAAGAGAATAATCACCAGCGGCAGCACACAAAGCGTGTGTTGCCGCTTTTTTAATGCCGAATTCGAACGCCACCGAGTAACGCACACCAACGTGTTGTTGATACCGTCAGCGATAAAAAATGTCATTCCACCGTTAATTATGAACTTCGCTCAACATTTCGTCCAAAAATTCGTTTATTTTGCCCCTGTTAAATCCAATTCAGTGGTATGAAATCCCGTTTAGGCTTCACCTTGGCGTTTTTCAACAGGAGGATTGATGTTTTGTAATACAGTTGGTAACTGCTACAACAGTATTTACTCAAAACACGGTTACTTTTACCCCCTTTTTCAGCCCCTTTTTTTGCTGTAGTATTTTTTGAAATAATAGGACGTATGCACAAAGACAATTATTCCCTACTCATTGAGAAACTAGACGGTTTTATCCGCAAATATTACATCAACCAGCTGCTGCGCGGGGCGTTGCACACCGTTGGCGCGGTATTGGGACTCTTCGTGCTGCTCAATGTGGCGGAGTATTATTTATACTTTGGTACCACCACCCGAACGGTGTTGTTCTGGAGTTTTATAGGGCTTAGCGCCCTTTCCCTGTGGCAATGGGTGACAACACCGTTGATGCACTATTTCAACCTAGGAAGCGTCATTTCCCACGAACAAGCCGCCACCATCATTGGTGAGCATTTCACCAATGTAAAAGATAAATTATTGAATATCTTGCAGTTGAAGCAACAAAGCAGCAATGCGATTTATGCGGAACTGATCAACGCAAGTGTCAACCAAAAGAGCGAAGAAATTCGGCTCGTACCTTTTCAGGCCGCCATTGACCTGGGGAAAAACCGCAAATACCTCCGTTACGCTCTACCGCCCATTATGTTGTTGTTGTTTCTGATGTTGGGGGCGCCCAACATCATCCGGGAAGGTACCATGCGCCTCTGGAACAGCACAACCCGTTACGAAAAACCGGCCCCTTTCCGATTCCTGCTCCAAGCTGATTCACTCCGTGCCGTCCAATTCTCCGATTATGTGCTCACGGTTCAGGTAGAAGGTTCCGCACTCCCCAATGAAGTGTTTATCAGCCTCGGAAACGTACAATACCGACTTACAAAAGACGCACCCAATGTCTTTTCTTACAAATTTGTCAACGTTCAACAAGACACCGAATTCAAACTTTTCGCCGGTGGGGTGGAAAGCCGTGAATACCTGCTCAACGTACTCCGAAAACCCAATATTCTCTCTTTTTCGGCCAAACTCAACTTTCCTGCTTACATCGGCCGCGCTTCCGAGGAACTGTCCAACGTTGGTGATCTTGTAGTGCCCCAAGGCACCAACATCGGCTGGGTGTTCAATGCCCAAAATACCGACAATTTGGCCATGCAATTCAGCGGAGAACCAAGTACCCAGTCCAAGCGATTCGACGATGAACTCTTTCAGTACAACCGCCGCGCACTCAAAGACGAGTTGTACAAGGTTTTTCTCAGCAATAGTGTGCTCACGGGCGCCGACTCGGTGGCCTATACCATCACGGTAATACCTGATCTGCACCCGCAGATTGCTGTGGAAGAATTTAAAGACAGCGCCAATATCCGCCAATCTTTTTTCGCTGGCGATGCATCAGACGATTATGGGCTGCAGAATCTTACCTTTAATTACCAAATAAAAAAGGTTAAGGGTGGTCAACTACCCATGAATACCCTCAAAATTGAAAAAACAGCCGGCAAACAAACCCCTTTCGAATTTAGTTGGGATATTCGCGAACTCCCATTGGAGCCCGGCGACGAGGTACAGTATTACTTTGAGGTATTCGACAATGACGGCGTAAACGGCGCTAAAAGTGCCCGAACCGGTATCATGCAGTACAAGTTGCCAAGCCTGCAGGCCATGCAGGAACAACAGTCTGAAAACAGCGAGGAAATAAAAAAAGACCTCGAAAAAGCCCTGAAAGAAAGCCTGAAAGTGCAGGAAGAATTGAAAAAACTGCGCGATAAAGTGCTGCAAAAAAAGGAAATGGACTGGCAAACCCGAAAGGAAATGGAAAAACTCCTCGAACGTCAGAAAAGCCTTCAAAAGCAGATGGAACAGGCTAAAATGAACTTCGACCAAAACAAGCAGCAACAGCAGGAGTTCAACCAGCAAAGCGAAGAGGTGCAGCAAAAACAAGAGCAAC
>CAIZLM010000229.1 GCA_903933805.1 uncultured Bacteroidota bacterium
GCAACGGGCGTTTTTTACCAAAATCTGCTCACCACAGATGGCTGCGACAGCCTAATCATCACCACCGTAACCCTGTTGGAACCAGATACATTGCTGCTTTCCGGCACGACTTGCAACGCCGGCCAAGCCGGTGTTTTCCCCCAGGTTTTCACCAACCAGCTGGGCTGCGATAGTACGGTCATCACCACCATTCTTTTTGTACCGCTTCCCACCACCTATGTATCGAAAACATCCTGTAACCCAGCAGAAACAGGGATTTTTACGAATACTTTCCAAACCTCTGGTGGCTGTGACAGCGTGGTTGTCACAACCATCACCCTACTCCCCAGCAGCACAACCCTGCTGAGTGGCAGCAGTTGCAATCCGTTGGCCGTGGGCGTATTCACCCAAGTGTTGACCAACCAGTTTGGTTGCGACAGCACGGTAACAACGACCATCGGCTATGTGCCGCTGGCCAAAACCTTTCTCACAGCAACCACTTGTGACCCGGCATCTACGGGGGTATTTACCAACACCATCACCACGGCGGAAGGCTGTGACAGCATCGTGGTGACAACCGTGAGCCTGCTGCCCAGCAGCAGCACCATGCTGAGCGGCAACAGCTGTAATCCAGCAGCCGTGGGCGTATTTACACAGGTACTGTCCAACCAATTTGGCTGTGACAGCACCGTCACCACCACCATCGGCTTTACACCACTGGCCACCACTTTCCGCACCGCCAAAACCTGTGACCCAGCCGCAACGGGCGTTTTTTCCAACACCATCACCACCGCCCAAGGCTGCGATAGCACCGTGGTCACCACCGTAAGCCTGTTGCCCAGTAGCACCACCCTACTGAGCGTCAGCAGTTGTAACCCCTCTGATGTAGGCGTTTTCACACAGACGCTGACCAACCAATACGGCTGTGATAGCACCGTGGTAACGACCATCAGCCTGTTGCCCAGCAATCAGACATCCCTGCAAACTACCACCTGCGACCCAACCCTTGCCGGCATTTTCACCTACCCACTCACCAATCAATTTGGCTGCGACAGCATTGTGACGGAGACAAAAACACTGCTGCCAAGCAGTATGACAACGATCAACCTCAATACCTGCGATCCGACACAAGTAGGATCCACCACCTCGGTGGTAAGCAATCAATGGGGCTGCGACAGCACCATTGTTACGCTGACAAGCCTGCTGCCGCCCAACAGCTGCGCGGTGGCCGGAACACTGGTCGGATCAAACATCCCTTGTAATGCCAGTACCGCAACCCTCACCCTCACGGTGAACGTCGGAGCAGCGCCATTTACCTATACGGTCCTGTTGGGCGGAAATACGGTGGCCACTGGAACGGTCAACACCCTCGGCGTTCCCAAGATTATCAGCGGACTGTCAACCGGCAACTACACGGTAAATATCAGTTCTGTCAATGGCTTTAGCACCACCACGCAAGCATCCATTGTGCCATTACAGACACCAGGACTTACCGCCACACCCAACACCAATTATTCCGGCTTTGGCGTGCGTTGCAACGGCGCCAATGATGGAAGTGTCGTCGCTACCGCCAATGGTGGAGTGGCGCCATATTCGTTTTCCTGGTCGAACGGCAGCAACACGGCCCAAGTGAACAACCTGGGAGCGGGTGTTTTCACCGTCACGGTGGTAGATGCCAACGGATGTACGAATGTTGCGAGCGTTTCCCTGACAACCCCGGCACCTTTGGCCATTCAGTTTACGGTGAACAACCTGGATTGTTTTAGTCAAAATGACGGCGCCATCCAAGTTGAAACCAGCGGCGGCGCCCCTCCTTACCAGTTTTCTTTGAACAATGGCCCAGTACAGGATTCCAATATCTTCACCGGACTCGCATCCGGCAGCTACACATTAACAGCGGCTGATGCCAACGACTGTCAGCAAACGGAGGCCATTGTGGTAAATGCTGCAACCCCGGTAAATGTCGATTTGGGCGACAATATCAACATTGGCCTGGGAGATAATGCCACCCTGCAGGCCATCGTAAACGTTCCATTTGACAGTATTTTATCGGTTGTTTGGACGCCACCTTTCGACACGTCTGAATGTCCGGGATGCCTGACGCAGGTGGTAACCCCCTTTGTTTCTACGGTATATTCCGTACAGGTGGAAGCTTTGAATGGGTGCAGTGGCGCGGACAAAGTAACCGTAATTGTGGACCGCCGCCGGCAGATTTATGTGCCAAACGTATTTTCGCCCAACGATGATGGCGCAAACGACCTTTTCAGCATATTTGCAAAGCCAGGTACTGTCCGAAAAATATTGTCCTTGCAAATATTTGATCGTTGGGGGAACGCTATTTTCTTGCAAGAGGATTTCTTGCCCAACAGCGCGATAAGCGGTTGGGACGGGCGTTACAAAGGCGAAGCCATGAACCCAGCGGTGTTTGTGTGGGTGGCTGAAATTGAATTCGCCGACGGCGAACGCGAAATATTCAAGGGAGATATTACAATCGTGCGATAATACCTAACGGCAAGGGGGGCAATCACGTATTACCCCTCTTGCAGTTTGGTGGCATTGTCTGCGATGGTAAGCGCTTCAACGATACCGTCCAAATCGCCTTCCATGACTTTGTCTAGGTTGAAATTTTTGTTGTCACCTTCAAGGCGGTGGTCTGTTACCCGGTTTTGGGGCCAGTTGTAGGTGCGGATTTTTTCAGAGCGGTCGCCGGATCCGACCAGGCTTCGTCTGGCACTGGAGAGGGCGGATGCTTCTTTTTGCAATTGCGCCTCCCGTATTTGTTGCACCAAACGCCCCATGGCGATGTCGCGGTTTTTGTGTTGAGACCGGCTCTCTGTACTTTCCGCCACGGCACCGGTGGGTAAGTGGGTAAATCGCACCCCGGACTCCGTTTTATTGACGTGCTGCCCGCCCGCGCCGGATGCCCGGAACACGTCGGTTCGAATATCTTCCTTCCGAATATTGATGTCTTCGGGCTCCAATTTTGGTAGTACCGCGACCGTAGCCGCAGAAGTATGGACGCGGCCTTTCGCTTCCGTTTCGGGAACACGTTGAACGCGGTGGATGCCCGATTCAAATTTTAATTTGCGGTAAACATTTTCTCCGCTGACGTCCATGACGAGCTTGGAATATCCTCCGGCGGTACCGGGTGTTTCGTCCAAAAGTTCTACTTCCCAGCCTTGTGCAGAGAAAAACCGACCATACATGCGCAACAAATCGCCGGCAAACAGCGCTGCCTCATCACCTCCTGTACCCGCACGGATTTCAAAGATTACATCTTTTTCGTCCTCCGGATCCTTGGGCGTGAGCAACACAATGAGTTCAGACTCCAAAGCGTCGCGATCAGGTTCAAGGGTGGCAATTTCTTCCCGGGCCATTTCTTTCATCTCGGGATCTGTTTCCGTGGACAACACTTGCTTGGCGCTTTGGATGTCACTAAGCACTTTTTCGTACTTGTTGGCAGCCAATACGATGGGCTGGAGTTTTTTGTACTCCTTGTTTACCTTCTTCGATTTGTCAACATCCACTACGATACTGGGATCGGAGAGTTGTTCTTCGAGGTGCAAGTATTTTTCGCGAATTGCTTGTAATTTGTGGAGCATGTTTGTCTGATAAAAGCGATCAGGCCGACCAAAGCGCGGTAGTACCGTTCGGTTTCAAGCCGCAAAAATAGGTGAAAAGCGCTAGAAAAGGGCATTGCGATGGAAGTCCTTTTAGATTAACCGCACCTTTGGCCCTTTATTGTTACGACATTCCCTTCAGTACCCGTTTCCCCCAGCGCATGGCGCGGAACATCAGGAGTAGAAAAAAACCTGCAAATCCGAAGGCAACCCGCGACAAACTGGTATCACCCGCGCTGTGTAACAACCAGCCCAATCCCCCTGCGGAGAGCCCTAAAAGCATAAATGCCAACTGGTGAAATGCGCTGTACAACAATTTGGCAGCACTGCGAATATCCGAGGATTGAAATTCAAATTCGCCTTTCTGTACCTGTTGTAATACACGACTAATTTCATCAGGAAGCCCCATGATGGTGCTTGCGCTTCGCTGTAATAGCTTTTTGACAAAAGAAATGGTTTGACCTTTTTCGCCCATCACAAAGGCCTTGGCATAAGGCCGAATAACATCAAGCGGGTTTAAAGAAGCGTCAAGGGCGGCACAAAGCCCCAATAGCAACGTAGCGGTACGGTTAAACAGCACATAATCTTTTGGCACCTGTACGACCCCGCTGATACCCTGCAACCCAATATCGTTGATGAGGTTGGTGAGGCTATTGTTCAGCGGATTGACCTTTATTTCGGTTAAATTGAGTCCCTCAAACTGTACTTCATACTGGAGGAAATTGCGAAAAGCGGCAATCATTGTTGCCGCCATTTTTTCTGCTTCACGGCCCTCCGCAAGAAAGCCCATCGAACGGCATGCCTGGATCATGGCCGGTGTATCGTTTTTTACCGCTGCTTCAATCAGCTGCGGAATGCCTTCCCGCAGTGCAGGACTGATCTCTGCTACAGCGCCAAAATCAAGCAATACCAAGGTGCCATCGGGCTGTACCAATAAATTTCCAGGGTGCGGATCGGCGTGGTAAAAGCCATCTTTGAACACCATACGACAGTACACTTGTAATATCCTGACGGCAAGGTCGCGCCGATTGATTCCCCAAGCATCCAATTGGGCGAGGTTGGATATTTTTACACCGTCGTACCAAGTGGTCGTCATCACCCGGGCGGTTGAATAACCGGGGTGGATTTGAGGAATAGCAAAAAACGGCTCGCCCTCGAGATTCTGTGCAATTTTCTGCATTGAAACAGCCTCTCGGGTGAAGTCCAACTCCTCTTCGATCATTTTTTTGATCTGGGAATAGAGGTAATCCATGCCCTTTATTTGGTAAAACCAAGAAAAAATGGCGGTAAGCCTGCGGATGATTTCTAGGTCAACAGCAGCGATGCGTTCTATGTTGAGGTGCTGAACTTTCACCACCACTTCTGTGCCATCGGGAAGTTGTGCGCGGTGCGCCTGTCCAATCGAAGCTGCTGCCAAGGGCTCTTCGTCGAAACGGATAAAAATTTCGTCCGGAGGTCTTCCCAGTTCGCGGAAAATACGGTCGCACACTTCGGAATAGGGCCGGGATGGTATTTGATCTTGTAAGGCTTCCAGAGGCTTTTGAAAGGCAACGGGCAAAAAATTGCCCAAGACAGACAACAACTGCCCCAATTTGATGAACAACCCCTTGAGCTGCAAAATGGCCGTCTTTACCCGTTCTGCATTGCGCAGATGAAGGTCCGCCATACGGCGCTCGTACCAGGCCTTACCCAATATTTTTTTTCCCAGCCAAAGCCGGGTATAGCTGAGTATCACCACAGCCGCGGTACCGTATGCTTTGCGCAGGCGCCAGGATCGAGAAAAAACTTTTTCGGTGGTCATAAAGCGTATGCGTCATAAGAAAATTTGGACCAGACAGCGTACCACCCAACCAGTTACACCTTTTTA
>CAIZLM010000230.1 GCA_903933805.1 uncultured Bacteroidota bacterium
ATAAAAACCATTAATTCCTTCAAAAAAAGGCAAAAAAACTGAATGCCCAACTTTTTAATAAATAAGGATGCTAACACCGGATGTACGAAAATGCCTCCTAAGCGTCGGCACGTTCGCACATCCAAACGTTAGCACCAACGAGAATAGAAATTACCATGCGATACCTGTTTAAAAAACTAGCTTTGAATTTGGCTAACAAACGATCGTAACAAGGAAAAATTTATTTCTTGTAAAATTTGCACTTAAAACAATTTTTACTTTCACAGCATCCTTTTCATAAAACACCTTTATTTCATGCAAAATCCTACTCATTTCCCACGTGCCGATAGATTCTTTTGGCTCACATCCCCAAAACACTTTGTGCACATTACACCTTTCCTAGTCTGTCTCTGTGCTTTTTTTGTGCAAAGTGCTTCGGCGCAAAAACTGTCCACTATGCGTGCGCCCACCAATACGTTCATTCAAGACCGTCTGGACAAATCGGACGAGGCTGGTATGATCTACTTTAAAAATTCCGCGAAACTCCGCGAAGGAGAGCTTTTCGGCGTGTACAAGACCTCGTCCGGCCTTGGCACGAAGGACGCAATGCAACTGGTCAAGTCCGAGACCGACCAGCAGGGTTTTACCCACAACGAGTACCACCAATACTACGAAGGGATGAGGGTAGAAGGTGGGGAAGCGTTCGAGCACTCTAAATCTTGTTACGTGGCCATCGTCAACGGCATTATCATTGAGGGGCTAAGCCTAAGTACCTCGCCCGCTTTGACGCAATCCCAAGCCCTTGCAGCGGCCATTGCCTATCTGAACGCGAGCAAATATGCCTGGGAAGACCCTACTTGGGAGCAGGAGATCAAAGATGACACAGGAGACCCCAACGCCACCTACTATCCCATCGGGACATTGGTGCTGACCAACCTGCCCGGAGCAGTGCTGCAAGCCAGCAATTACCAGTTGACCTGGAAATTCGAGATTCTCTCCCTAAACCCGGTTCAATCCCGAACAGTCTACGTCCATGCTGGCAATGGCAGCATAGTCAAGTCGTTTGACAACCAACAGGACAACGGCCCGGCAGTGACTTTGTACGACGGCACTCAAACCATCGATACCAAATGGTTTGGAGGACTTTTTCATGGCCACCATCACCTGGAATCGGATGACAATGAGAAAAAAATCAGAACGAGAAGAGGCACCTCGTCTACATCGGGTTGGGGACAATTGAATCATATTTTTGACCTGGATGATACCTGGGCTGCCGACCAAGCGGCTAATACCTCTGCGCATTGGGTAGTGAACCAGGCTTGGGACTATTTCCGCAGCACCTTTGGGAGAAAAGGCATGAATGGGAACAGCAATGAAGTCAGGATATTTTCAGGCTCTTCTTTGGGAGATAACGCGGTCAGGTTCAATCAAGGCGGTCAGGAATTTATTGAATTTGGTACAACGGCTGGCTTATTTGGAGTTACGGGGACTAATCTGGCCACTTTGGACGTAGGCGGACATGAGTTCACCCACGGCGTGACTGCCAATGAAGCCAATTTGGTCTTTGCGGGAGAATCCGGTGCATTAAATGAATCTTTTTCCGACATATTCGGCACTATGACCGAACGTTTTGCACGAGGGGGAACATTTAACTGGACCTTGGCCGAAGATGCGGGTTTTGTGCTGCGGGATA
>CAIZLM010000231.1 GCA_903933805.1 uncultured Bacteroidota bacterium
TAGCTCTATGAGTACTTTATGCAATTCGCCGTTTTTGTTTTTGATGATGGCTTTGAAATCAAATCGGAGAATACTGATGCCTCCGCCTGACTTTTCAGTAGCGGTTTCCTGTGGTTTCAATTCCAGCCGGTGTATCTCTTCGCCCAGAATTGTCGACAATAATTCTCTGGCGATCTCTACATCTTCCAGTAGATACTTAAATACTACATCATAGATAGGATTTGCAATGATCATACTCGGTTTTTTGTTTGATATATATTGCAAAGTAAACCCTTTTCGCTAAACTTTGGTTTCTATTCCGGCTTTTATTTTAATCCTAAATGGGGGGTTCATCGTATATTGTCGCGTTTTTCTGTGGTATGACGCCACAATTGCCCAGTTGTTTCCTAGAGTAGCCTTTAGTGAATTAAACTACCACATTTGTAGTTTTTGACAGGAGGCAGCAATATGTATTCGAAAAAATACGCCATGAAATTTTCGCAACCCATTCCTGTAAGTACACTTGCAAAGCAATTTAATGCTTCAATAATCGGAGATGATACTTTGTTCGCCACCGGTATCAATGAAATTCACAAAGTAGAACCTGGCGACATCGCGTTCTCTGATGTGAAAAAATACTTTGAAAAAACACTTTTAAGTGCTGCCACGGTGATTTTACTCAACGAGCCGGTCGATTGCCCTCCCGGCAAGGTTATCTTATTGGTGGAGCATCCTTTTGATGTGTACAATACTATTGTGAACACCCACAGACCTTTTACACCGCTGAGGCAACCCATTGCTGCCGATGCACACATTCACCCCACCGCCATCATAGAACCAGGTGTTGTCATTGCTGACCATGTGACCATTGGGGCGCATACGGTTGTTTCCGCCAATTCTTTCATCGGGGCATACAGTGTGATTGGCGAAAATGTGACCATTGGCCAGGGCACGCTGGTGGGGCCGGATGCTTTTTATTTTAAAAAACACCCCGACGGATCTTACACCAAATGGCGCTCCGGAGGTCGTGTGGTCATTGAAGACCATGTGGATATTGGCGCGGGTTGCACCATCTCAAAAGGGGTAAGTGGAGATACGATTATTGGCGCAGGCAGCAAACTTGACTGTCAGGTACACATCGGGCACGGGGTGGTGTTGGGAAAAAACTGTTTGCTTGCTGCCCAGGTAGGTATCGGGGGCAAAACAGTGGTAGAAGACAATGTTGTGATATACGGACAAGTGGGTGTTGCACAGGCAATCCGCATTGGGAAGGGAGCGGTTATTGCTGCAAAAAGTGGTGTCTCTAAATCGCTAGAAGGCGGAAAGCTCTATTTTGGAATCCCGGCCGCCGAATCCCGAGAAAAATACAGAGAATTGGCCGCTTTACGTCAATTGCCTGGCTTGCTTAATAAATTATAACTGGTTTTGTAGCACGTTTTGTGGCCCAAAAAGGACCATTTCCCGCCATACATCGCCCATTTTTTTGTAGCGCTGCTACGGCCTGCAGAAGCTTCGTCTGCCAAAAAATGGCCACTTTTTTGTCTCAGACGTGACCACCTATCCAGTTACAATAAACAATGGGAAATTCCCTCATAGCCCCCCAACCAGTTACCCTTTTTATAGCATTATTCATACACCTTTTCACCCTTATTCAGCCATATCCCCCATGCGGCGTTGTATGCATGCACCCTGTTTGTTGCGCCGCTTGCATCCACCACCAATAGCCCTTCGTTCACCCACTCGAAAATGCCGCCGTACAGGTTGGAAACGTTGATAAACCCCGCCGCAAGCAAATGCTCAGAGATCTTTTCACTGCGGTAACCGACTGAACAGTACACGACAATTGGGCTATTTTTGGGTAAATATAGCCATTTATTGAGGTCAAAATGCTCGTATCCGACTGACAAAGCACCGTTTATATGGCTTACTGAAAACTCTATGGGTTCCCTTGCATCGAGTAATATGGTGCCTTTGAGGTGGCTCACGACCTGTTGAACCGATACTTCAGGGACACTGTGGCGCAGCATTCCAGATAGCAGCATGTCATAAGGGCCACTTATTACCTGGCCAAAACAGCTCTGGTGAAAGAAGTGAAATATAAGAACAAGTAAGACCTTATTTGATTGAACAAACATGTATTCAGGTTTGGCAGCAGCCAACTTTTTTTGTCTGCTGAGCAGTTTGGGTATGCAGACAAATGGCACTTCAACAGCCAAATATGTTGGTATTGTGAGGCCAAAATAGATTGTCCGAAAAACTAGAAATGTGTTGTGTTTGTTTTAATCAAAGCCTGAGGGACCAAGCAATTGCTTCAGTACTCGGCGCGACATTATAATTTGTCGCGCCAAGTACTATGTCCGAGGTGCTGGCGAGGGCCAAGGCAAGTGGATTAAAAAAGTCAACTCAGTAGTTACAAAAACAACTGTGACAATTTCAAAATTCTAATGCGTAAAAGAACAGGACAAATGTAAGGGGGTGCTCAATAACAACGTATCTACATTTACGGAACGGAGGTGAAATCGAAGAATACGGCAGTTTTTGGCCGCCTTGTCCTCAGTGAAACAGGGCTGCAATACTTTTGTGCTCAACAGCATTGCGGATGGCACGGGCAAACAGACTGCCAGTGGACAGCACTTTAATTTTTGGCGTTACCTGGTGCAACGGGATGGTATCACACACGATGAGTTCAGAAAGCTGCGACTTTTCAATATTATCATAGGCTTTTCCTGAAAGTACGGGATGGGTACAAATGGCGCGAACGGATTTAGCCCCTTTCTCCATCAGTGCGTCAGCGGCCTTACACAACGTTCCTGCTGTGTCCACCAAGTCATCCACGAGAATAACATCGGCCCCTTTCACCTCTCCGATAACCGTCATAGCAGCTACTTCGTTGGCTTTTGTGCGGTATTTATCGCAAATGACCAGCTCGCAGCCAAAATGTTTGGCATAAACCCGGGCGCGCTTTACACCACCCACATCCGGACTGGCAAAAATGGTGCTTGATAGATCCTGACTGGCCAAATAGGGAATGTAAATGGCTTCTGACCGCAGGTGATCCACAGGTATGTCGAAAAAGCCCTGAACTTGGTCTGCGTGGAGATCCATCGTCATAATTCGGTCGGCTCCGGCAGCTGTGATGAGGTTTGCTACGAGCTTGGCACTGATTGGAACACGTGGTTTGTCTTTTCGATCCTGACGTGCATAGCCAAAATAGGGCACAACAGCGGTAATATATCCTGCTGATGCGCGTTTGGCGGTATCAATCCAAAGCAATAACTCCATTAAATTCTCGTGGGGCTGGCATGTGCTTTGAATAAAAAAAGTATAGGCGCCACGGACACTTTCGTTGATGATGGTTTGCATTTCGCCATCGCTGAACCTCGACAAGGTGGTGTCACTCAGGGTTGTGTCGTAATGTTTGGCAATACTGGCTGACAGCACTTTTGAGGCGGAACAAGAAAATAGTTTTACTTCAGGCACCTGAATCATATTTATAGGTTAAGGGAAATAATGGTTGCAGCACGAATTGGAAGCAGCAAAGGTAGGAAAGCCCTTGAACAGAAGGGTAGGCTTGACTGTTTAGAACTTGGCTATTTTAGACATTTTTTGGACCAAAATTTTTGAAAATCAGACATCGTGCTACCTTTGGCAACCTGCATCCTGAAAAACGGGTCAGATTTTATCTTTTTTTTGCTTTAACAGCTTGTTTTCTTACTGTTTTCACGCCACTTACGCCATTTTTTGTTCACCAAATCTTTCCGTCCGGCAAATGATCCGACAACATTTACAACTTCGCTTATTGCTATTGGTTTGTGCATTGGCCTGCTCCGTCAGCGCCAATTTTGCCCAAAACAATCGAACTGCCCGAGAGCAAGCACTCAGTTTTCTCCAACAACAGTACGCTATTTTGGGCCTGACCCAACAAGATGTGGCCGATACCCGCATCACCGACGAATATGTTACCAAACACAACGGCATCACCCATGTGTGGATACAGCAACAACATCGTGGTATTCCTGTCTTCAATGGCCTTATTGGATTGAACGTTGCTTCCAATGGAAAAGTGTACCATGTTGGGCATCGTTTTATTCACGACCTGCAACAAAACGCAAACACCGCTCTGCCGTCGCTCAGTGCTGCAAAAGCCTTGGAAATGGCGATGGCAAATCTTGGATTTAATGGCTTCCCAGTGCCTTCTTTGCGCACAAAAACGAATGAACAAAACTGGTTGTTTCAAGGAGGTGCTATTTCAAAACGTGATATTCCTGTCTCGGTCTGTTATCTAAAGCAACCCAATGGATCGGCCCGACTCGCTTGGACGATGATCATCGATCAAGCCAATACACCCGATGTTTGGAACATCCGCGTCGATGCCCTTACGGGGTTGGTGATTGACAAAATTAATCATACCCAGTATTGTGACGCCGGTCAGCCCCATGCTTTTGGAGCAGTATGTGAGGGCCATTCGACGGATGGCGTCACGCTACCTGCCAAAAACATCCCCGAAATTTCCGAATTGTTGGTAGACGAACGCTACAATGTGTTTGCGTTGCCGGTAGAAAGTCCCACCCACGGCGCGCGTTCCGTGGTAACCAACCCGAGCGATCCCAATGCCTCTCCCTATGGCTGGCTTGATACCAATGGTGCGGCTGGTGCAGAATATACCTATACCCGTGGCAACAATGTGTGGGCTTTTGATGACAGTGTAGGAGATGATTCACCCAATCCGCTGGAATCTGCAGACGCTGGCGCATCGCTGAATTTTGATTTTTCGTATGATGCCAATGCAGAACCCGCGGATAATTCCCTAGCAGCCATTACCAACCTGTTTTATCTGAACAACAAAATGCACGACATCACCTACCGCTATGGTTTTGATGAAAATGCAGGCAATTTTCAGACCAACAATTACGGGCATGGTGGAAATGGTACAGATGCTGTACTTGCACAAGCCCTCGATGGCGGAGGTACCAACAATGCCAATTTTAGTACTCCCAGTGACGGTTCTGCGGGCCGCATGCAAATGTATGTCTGGGATATCACCGGTGGCGGTATCGTAAAAGTAAATGCTCCGGGTGTTGTTACGGGCACCTACTTTGGTGGCCAAGGTGGTTGGGGTGGCGCCATTACCACTACGCCTCTGACAGCTGAAGTCGTTTTTATCAACGATGGCATCGAACCTACCGTTGGCTGTGAACCACCATCCAATGATCTAACCGGTAAAATTGTGATGATTGACCGCGGAGAATGTGAATTTGGTTTCAAAGCGCTTACAGCGGAACAAGCTGGTGCAGTAGGCTGTATTATTTGCGACCACGAAGCGCCGCCAAAAACAGGTTTCGGCGCAGGTGCAGTGGGTGGCCAGGTGACCATTCCTGCCGTGTGGATGAAAAAAGCCGATTGTGCTTTGTTGCGCCAATACGCTGGAATTGGCCTGAGTATATCGCTTGTTCAGCCATCTACTGGTGGCGGACCTGCCAATGTGGATGGTGATTTTGACAATGGTATCATCTCCCACGAATATGGTCATGGTGTCTCCAATCGCCTCACCGGTGGCCCAAGCAACACAGGCTGTTTGTCCAATGATGAACAAATGGGTGAAGGATGGAGTGACTTCTTTTCCCTCGTCACCACCGTGAAACCGGGTGACACTGGAACAAAGAAAAGAGGTGTCGGAACGTTTGTCTTTCGGCAGTCTCCAGATGCCAATGGCATTCGGCGCTATCCCTATTCAACTGATATGGATATTAACCCCTTGACGTTCTCTGCGGTGGCAGAAAACCCAGAGGTACACGCTTTGGGTGAAATTTGGACCGCCATGACCTGGGATTTGTATTGGGCGATGGTTGAAAAATACGGATACGACGCCGACATCAACAACCCCAACAGTGGTAACGGCCGCGCCATGCAATTGGTGATGGATGGTATGAAATTTCAACCTTGTGGTCCAGGCTTTCAAGATGGCCGAGATGCCATCATGCTCGCGGACATGATCAATTACAACGGAGACGATACGTGTCTTATTTCCAGCGTGTTTGCACGGCGTGGACTGGGTTATTTGGCCAGCCAGGAGGATCCAACCGTGGCCACAGACGGTATTGAAAATTTTGATCCCATTCCGATGTGTGTCAAAGAACTCAAAATCAGCAAAGAAACCACGACTCCCATCCTTGAACCGGGCGATAACGCTGAATTTATTCTAACGGTGACCAACCACAAAGGGGTAGATGCACCAAATGTGGTGGTTACCGATGTACTACCTGCAGGGCTTACCTTGGTTTCCGCCTCCAATGGAGGGTTTCTCTCTGGTAATTTGGTCGTTTGGAACTTAGGAACAGTAACCAATGGCCAAGTGGTAACACTTACCTACGCCGCAAAATCAGACATCAACGTAGGCTCTCACCGCTTGTTTCGCGATCTGATGGACACGGAAGACAACTGGTACTCATTGTCAAACAATTCCGACAACATTGAATTATTCGAACTTCAGAGCAACGATGTACACTCCGGTTCTGCTGCATGGAAAGCCAACGAGTCAGCAACATTAAAAACTGATTTTGTGTTGGAAACGAGTCAGACGGTTACCATTTCAGGTAGCAATCCGGTTCTTCGTTTTTGGCATAAATACGACACTGAGCCCAGTGGCGATGCAGGTTTCCTAGAATTTTTGGAGGTGGATGCGCCCAATGCCGTGTGGAGACGCGTTACAAATGAGGTTACTTTCAGGGATGGTTATGACCGCAAGGTTGCTTATGGCACGTTTGCCTTCCCCAACCACTATGGCTTTTCCGGTAATTCAGGCGGATGGAAACATTCTTACTTTGATATGAGCGCCTATAGTGGAAAGAACATCGCCTTCCGCTTCCGATTTGGTACAGACAACAATACCGCACCTGCCAACGGGTACTGGATTGTGGATGAAGTGGAAGTGATGGATATGCTGAACTTCGATACGGAGGCTTGTGTAACCTCCGGCGCTGACCAAGCGTGTGACGGAGCGCCACAGCGCGGCGTCATTGTCAATCCGGCTGCGGTGGCTACCCATGAACCGGCAGTAGTACAACTGCCGATGCTCGTACAACCCAATCCAGCAAGCGACTTGGTGCACATCAGTGTCGGCCAGCAAATTGACGGACAGGTTCAATGGTCGCTTATCAGTTCAGATGGACGTGTCGTCCTCCGTAAAGTTACGGCAGGTCTAGCAACTGGTCAGGTGGTGTCTTTGGACGTTCAACACCTTCCTGCTGGATTATACATGGTTCAATTGGAAAGCGCTTCTTTCAGGAGCAACGCCAAGGTTATGATCCGATAAGCGGATATTACAGGGACAAAACAAGAGCCATCTCGTGCAAACGGGATGGCTCTTGTTTTTGTAAAAGTACCTGGTTAGATGGCACGCGGTCTGGCAAAAAATGGGCGTTTTTAGGTCTCAGACGTAACCACCTGACCGTTATTGTAAACGGCATTGATGATTATTAAGCATCCAGCCTAATTTCGTCGTCGTTGGCATCAAAAAAGCGGTAGCTGGAAAGATGGTAGTCGGAATCCGGAACAATCTTAATCCATTTGTTGAATTTCAAGAACCAATTCCAGCGCCGATTGAAGATACCTTTGGTGAGAAAAGCCTCCAGGTAGGGATGTGTCTTCAAGGTGAGTGGTGTGCGTGGGCGCGATTGCATGATGGATTCCAAATCGCGTTCAATGTCGTCGGTGAGCAATATCGTAGGATTCACCTGACCGGTTCCATTGCAGGTTGGGCACATCTCAGCGGTATTCACCATGATTTCCGGTCGCGCACGCTCGCGCGTAATTTGCATCAGCCCGAACTTCGACAAAGGCAGGATAGTATGCTGAGAACGGTCTTTCCGCATAAAATCTTCCATGGCCTTGGCGATTTGTCGGCGGTGCTCCTGGTTTTTCATGTCAATGAAATCAACGACAATCAAACCGCCAATATCCCGCAATCTGATTTGTCGGGCTATCTCTTCGGCTGCTTCCAAGTTTACGCCAAAGATGGTTTGATCGACATCTGCAGAGCTCATCTTATGGCCACTGTTTACGTCAATAACGTGCATGGCCTCTGTTTTCTCGATGATGAGATAAGCGCCGCTGCTCATGGTGGCAGTCTTCCCAAAGGATGCTTTCACCTGTCTGGTGATTCCATGGGCTTCAAAAATGGGCTTGCTTCCCGTATACATTTGTACGATTCCTACCTGATCGGGACTGATATTCTGCAAATAGGCTCGGATTTCGCCATACATATCTTTGTCGTTCACGACCACTCGGCTGAAGCTATCGGTAAGGAGGTCGCGGAGTACGCTGCCTGTTTTATCCAATTCGCTTAGAAGTTTAGCAGGGGGTATTTCTGTCTTCAGTTGTTTGTACACTTCCTCCCACTTCCCCAGCAATTGCATCAATTCCTGGTGTAATTCTTGCACTTTATTGCCTTCTGCAGCGGTACGAATGATGATACCGAAATTTTTGGGCTTGATACTTTCAGCGAGTGTGTGTAGGCGTTTACGCTCTTCGGCGCTGCTGATTTTCTTAGAAACAGAGACACTATCTGAAAAAGGTGTGATGACCATATATCGGCCAGGCAGCGTTATTTCACAGGATAGGCGGGGACCTTTGGTGGAGATTGGTTCCTTTAATATTTGTACCAATATTGGCCAACGTTTGTTGAGCACTTGGTCAATCTTACCAGTTTTGACAATATCTTCGTCGTATTTGAAATTATCAAGCTTGTGGGTGTTGATACTACCGTTGATGACACCATTGGACCATTTGATCAGGGAGCGAAGTTTTGGTCCTAAATCGGTATAGTGTAGAAAAGCGTCTTTTCGGTGGCCGATGTCAACAAAGGAAGCATTCAGGCCGGGCATCATTTTTCGGATTTTACCGATAAAAATATCGCCTACTGTGAAATTATTGTTGGTTTTCTGATGGTGTAATTCAGCTAGTTTACCCCCTTCAATGAGGGCAAGTTCAACGCCTGTTTCGGTGGCGTTGATAATAAGTTCTTTATCCACGTGGGTATAAGTGTGTTTTGCAACAAGCACAAACGTCTGGTTGGCAAAAATAGATGGGTCAATAAGCGCTCAAAAGTTGAGAGATTATTGACCTGCGACAGGATAGATAAGACATTGCACCGCCGACATCAGGGCAAACACGAATTTCAGAGCCTGTAGAGGATCGGGCAGGGCAGAATTGTATTGGCAAGGAAGGCTGATACGAGACGGCATGGGAAAACAGTATCGCAGCGAGAGTTGGTTAAGGGCACAAATTGTTTATGCTTGCCAAAATTTGACTGCCACCACATCAGAGGAGGCTTCAATAATCATATCACACCGATAAGAGCGAAAAACTTTCCGGGAGCAACAAGGCTTCCGGAAAGTTTCGCAGTTTTCGACGATTGCATTAGTCGAGAACCCTGGCAAATTGTTGACAGAACGACAAGTGCCTATGGGTCAGTGATTAACGCTTCTTCTTATGACGATTTTTTCTTAAGCGTTTCTTCCGCTTGTGGGTGGCAATTTTGTGTCTTTTACGTTTTTTTCCGCAAGGCATAGCAGCGCTGAAAGTTATTGAGTTATGAGTAATAAGTTTTACTGACCCTTACAAAGGGCGGAAAACTCGGTTGATTTATCGGTATTCCCCAAGCCTTCGTAGGCGCGAGCCAGAAGACAAGGCGTATTTGAGTTCTTTTTATCGAGGCTCCAAGATTTCTCCAAACGATCAACAGCACGTTGCCACTGACCTGTTTTTATGGCCAATCTTCCCAAAGCATTGTAAACGGATGGGCTTTCCGGGTACTTTTTTTCCAAATCACGCAGCGTCAACACGGCTTTCATCGGATTGTCTTGCGGTGGGTTTTCAGCCCACACCAAGGCCTGATTAACACGATGCTCCACTTTATCTGGGGACAAAGATGCAGCTTTTTCAAATGCCATCACAGCATGATTTGCACAATATTCTCGAATGGCTGGATCTTGGGATGAAACAAGACCTGTAAAGTAGGTTCCGCCAGCCACTGACCACGATGAATCTGAATTTTCTAAGTTTGCAACAGTTTCGGCATAATCTCCGGCCACCGGAATTTGCTTCGACTGATACCAAAAAGCTGAAAGTTGTTTCAGCACCAATTTTTTATCAGTTGTGTTCTCGGCTAAATCAAGTTTTTTCTCCAAATCAGCCAAGGTTATTTTTTTTTCAGGGGGCAATGCAGCTTTCGCTGTATTCAACAAAAGGTCAGAATTTGTCTTTTCCCCTTGTTCAGAAGCGGTATTTATGTCACTTTTTAGTTTATCTTGGTGTGTATTAAAACCAAAAAACAATCCCAAAAACAAGACTGATGAAGCCAGTATTGCCAAAATCTGTGCTTTGTTCATGGTTGTTGGCGTTTTGCCTTTAGATTACATTAAATATTTTATGGTACAAGAAAAATTAGAATCAGTCGTTTAATCTTCACGCTCGTTGTCAGGGAGTGTGTGTACGTTTTCTTTTACCTGTTCATTGAAAACCTTGGCGGGTTTGAAAGAAGGGATGTAATGCTCCGGAATTTCCATTGATTTACCCTTTTTGATATTTCGGCCTACTTTTTTTGCACGCCTTTTGATGACAAAGGACCCGAACCCGCGTATGTACACGTTCTCGCCACCTGTCATCGTGGACTTGATTTCCTTGAAAAGTTCTTCTAGCGCTACTAAAACATCTACTTTAGCGATGCCAGTTTTCTCGGAAATAGCATTCACAAGGTCAGCCTTTCTCATGTTTTTTCGTTTATTTTGAATGAATTATAGATAATAGATGTATTTCTTCAAAACGGAGGGCAAAGTTCGCACATTTTTCCACCCAACCAACATTTTGATTAAAAAAAAGCCAATTCTACATCACATGTTTGCCAAAGCAACACACAAATCATAAATCAAGGCGCAAACTCGCTTTTATTTAACAATTTACATACTTTTAATTAAAAAAAATTTTCACAGCTACCTTGATGACCGTTTTTTTACCTTTGTGTTCCGGGGGAAGTACCCTGGTTTGAACTTATTAACGATTTCCATAGGAATATGCTTCTTTCGATGACGGGTTATGGTCGCTCCCAAGGGAGTTTTGGTGCAAAAACAATTGCCGTTGAGGTGAGGGCGCTGAATTCTAAAATTACTGATCTGAAACTCCGTTTACCGGGTGACTACAAGGAGCGGGAGGTAGAGTTGCGAAAAATAGTAACAGATCACGCAGAAAGGGGTAAAATTGACCTCATCGTGGAGGTGCACAACGCTGACGGCGCCGCAATTGTGAGTCTCAACGAAGCGCTTTTTCGTGGGTATCACCGCGAACTTTCCCGACTCTCTCAAGAGCTGGGTATCCGTCAGGATGATATGCTCACGGCCCTGCTGCGCATTCCAAATGTGGTGGCCTCCGCTTCCGGAGAATTGGATGTTGCTGAATGGGAGGCTGTCTGCAAGGTCTTGACCACAGCACTCAACCAGCTAAAAGTTTTTAGAAAACAAGAAGGCGTGGTCTTGGAAGCAGATTTACGGATGCGTGTCACCAACATTCTGATACTACTGGCAGAAGTGTCGCCTTTTGAGTCTGATCGCTTCGTGCGCATGCGAGAACGATTGCGCAATAATTTTGAGGAGGCACTCGGCAAAGACAGTTTTGACCAAAATCGCTTTGAACAAGAAGTGCTCTACTACCTCGAAAAAATGGACATGTCTGAGGAAAAGCTGCGCTTAGAACAACACTGCAATTATTTCTTGGATCAAATGACCCACAAACAGGAGGCTGTGGGTAGAACGCTCAATTTTATCACACAGGAAATTGGCCGTGAAATCAATACCCTGGGCGCCAAGGCTTACGATGCCGATATTCAACGGGTGGTGGTTCAAATGAAAGATGAACTAGAAAAAATTAAGGAGCAATTGGCCAACGTGCTCTAGCCTTTGATCCACCCCTGCCTCTTATACCAATCCACGGTTTGTTTCATGCCGCTGTAGAGGTCAAACTCCGGCCGGTAGTAAAATCCATCCAGCAATGGACTGGCGTCACAATGCCAGTTTTCTGCGGCCAATTCTGGTATTTTATCTCGATTAAGCGCCGTGGGCTTCTGTTGTAGCGTTGAAATTGCTTCTGCAACCGTTGACACCTGCCGCACCAATCCGAGTGGAATGCGCAAAATTATGGTACGCTTACGCCCCAATGCTTCCCGGACCGCCCTTCCCAGGTCTTCGGTCACGTACGATTGTCCATCGGATACGATATAGTTGCGGTGTAAGGCATTTGGAGCCTCCAGCAAACAAAAAACTGCCCCCGCAACGTCCTTTGCATGGACAAAACTCAGCCGCTGCGACCGCCGTCCAATGCGCAATTCAAATCCTCTGTTAACCCATTGAACAAAGGTTAAAATGTCCCGCTCCCAAGGCCCATACACTGCTGTCGGCTGCACGATCATCCAAGGGAAATCATCGGCCATGGATGTCAACATGGATTCTGCAAGGCGCTTGCTTTCACCATAGGGTGTCAGTGGCTGCGGTGTCTGGTCTCCTGATATTCGTAAATTCCCCTCAGGTGCAGCCCCTAAAGCTGCCAAACTGCTGACAAACAGAAACTTGTCTGGTATCACTGCGGCAATTTGAAGGGCTTCCACCAGTCTGCGGGTGTTTTCCGTATTTCCTTCCAAGTATGCCGCGCGAGACATCGCTTTGGTTGTGCCTGCATTGTGTATCACCCAATCAAATCGACCGGCTTTATGGAGTAATCTGGCCATGGTAGCCACATCTCCCAAGGGGAAACTAAGTTGGTTTACCCGTGGATCTTTTAGGCGGGTAAGGTCACTCCCTTGTCGTACGGCAACGGTCACCTCATGCCCATCGAGCAAAGCTTTTTCCACCAAGTGCCCTCCGATGAAACCACTGGCGCCGGTGATGAATAGGCGGGCCATGGACTAGAGCATTTTTTCGTAAAGACGGTGTTTTCGGAATACTTTACCGTTTATGTGGAGCAGCGCTCTGTTCATCAGGTCGTTGTTTTCTAAAATCCAGGAAGCCTCACCGCGTTGGATGCCCTTGCGCTGACCTGTCTCAAAATTTCGGACGTAAAAACACACGTCCAGTCCCATCCGACGGTATTCCGGCAGGATACCGAGCGCGACGATCCGCACAGTTTTTATGTATTTTTTGCCGAATAAAAACTTAAACAACCCTGTTGGAAACAGTCGACCACGCGGCATTTTGATGAATACTTCATTTAAGTTGGGAACTGAAAGCGCAATCCCGATGGGTTGCCCATCTTTCTCTGCAAAAAAAACAAAATCTGGGTCAATCCCCATTTTTAGGTCTTTGCCCATTTGCCGGACTTCAGCTTCGGTCATGGGAACGAAACCCATGTTTTTCTCCCATGATGCATTGTAAATAGGTAAAAACTTTTCGACCTCGCGGTCAAAATCACCCATGTTGATATTGCGGATTGTTATGCCATTTTGGGCCAGTCGTTGTTCCAATTGGGCGGAAAAAGTTTGAATACGCGGACTTAAATCCTTCGGAAAAAATTCGTAACTGAGAAGATCGGTGTTTTTTTCAAAGCCATACTGCTCTAATAAGCCTGCGTAATAGGGATAATTGTAGGTTGTCAGCAAAAAAGGAGGCTCGTTAAAGTTCTCCACCAATACCCCACAGGTTTCATTGGTGGAAAAATTGGCTGGGCCAACCACTTTCACCAAGCCCTGTTCCCGCAGCCAGCCTGACGCGGTGTCCAACAGGGCTTTTGCCACGGGATAATCGTCTATCACGTCAAAAAAACCAAAAAAACCAGTTTTTTCTCCGGAAAAACTGACGTAGTTCTGGTTGTTTATCGCGGCAATTCGTCCCAAAATTTTGCCTTCAGCGGAGCGAGCAAGAAAGTAAGCTGCCGTTGAATGGAGGAAAAAAGGACTTTTTTTAGGGTTTAGGAGGGCTTCTTGCGCCATGAACAACTCTGGCACATAATGAGTGTCGCCTGCATAAAGGTCGTGTGGAAAATCAATGAATTGTTTCAACGCTTTGTTCCCGACCACGTTTTCAATGTTCAAAGTGCGTTTTTCTGCTGTGTTAACTTCCATTTTTTAAAGGTTGTTTGTTACTGGTTGGGTGGTACGCTGTCTGGCCCAAAAGTGACCACTTTTTTGTTTCAGACGCGACCAACCAACCAGTTGCGTTCAGTGAACACTGGTGGCCTCGTTTATTTCGAGTTCATGTGCTTTCTGATACATGATTTCTATGGCTTTGTCAATTTGGTCAAAGGTATGGGTTGCCATCAAGGAAAAACGAATAAGTGAATCATTGCTACGCACCGCCGGAGAAACAACAGGGTTCACAAATACGCCACTATCGGCCATCATACACGCAAATTGAAAGGTTTTCAGGTCGTCTCGGATATAAATTGGCAGTATCGGGGATTCCGAATGCCCAATTTCGAAGCCAGCACGCAGCAATTCCGACTTAGCATAACGGGTGTTTTCCCACAGTTTTTCGATGCGTTCAGGTTCCGTTTGAATGATTTCTAACGCTGCCAAGGCGCTTGCAGCAGCGGCTGGCGTCATGCTGGCACTAAAAATAAGGGCTCGAGAGTGGTGTTTCAAGTAGTTGATTACGGCTTTATCAGCTGCTACAAAGCCGCCGAGGGATGCCAGTGATTTCGAAAAAGTGCCAACGGTAATGTCAATGTTACTGTTCAGTCCAAAATGATCGGCAGTGCCCCGACCATGCTCACCGATGACGCCAACTGCATGCGCATCGTCCACCATGATCGTGGCATCGTATTTTTTTGCGAGTTCGACAATACCCGGCAGATCGGCTATATCACCTTCCATGCTGAATATCCCATCCACGATGATGATTTTGGCGCCTGGGTCTTCAACACGCCGCAACTGCTGCTCCAACGCTGCCATATCGTTGTGGCGGTATTTGGCCACTTTCCCAAACGACAAACGCGTGCCGTCAATGATGGAAGCGTGTACCATTTCATCGATAAAAATATGGTCGTTTCGCCCAGCCAAAGGCGCAATGGCACCCAAATTCGCCTGAAATCCTGTACTGTACAACAATACAGCCTCTTTACCTAGGTAATCGGCCAAGGCTTCTTCCAGTTCAAGGTGTATTCTAAGCGTACCGTTCAGGAAGCGAGATCCGGCACATCCGGTTCCGTACTGCCGGGTAGCACGGTGGGCAGCTTCTTTGAGTTTGGGGTGGTTGGTAAGGCCGAGGTAACTATTGGAGCCGAACATGAGTACAGGCTTTCCATCAATGATGACTTCGGTGTCTTGCTCCGACTCAATGACGCGGAAATAAGGATATAAATTGGCCTTCTTTAATTTGTCGGGGGTATCATAAACGCGCATTCGGTTCAATAAGGTTTGGTCCATAACGAATAATTGAGGTTTATTATGAAGGAACCTGGTTAGCGTGGTCGCGTCTGAGACAAGAAAGTGATCATTTTTTGCCAGACGAAGCGGGTTTTTGCAAGCCGTAGCAGCGCTACGGTCAAAAAAATCTGTGCAGTATGGCGGAGAATGGGCCTTTTTGGGCCAGACAGCGTGCCACTAACCAGTTACTTAAAGGATGGTGGTAATACCTGCAATTTTTCGAATTAATTAATTGATATTCGTTAATTTAAGACACTCTCAAGGATGATTTACATCACTGTTTAGGTTGGCGCGTAACTGGTTAGGTGGTGGGCTGTCTGGCTTAAAAAGACCACTTTTATTGTTTCGGTCGCGACCTCTTAACCAGTTACTTTGGTGAAATGGTTAAAGTAATCAGTGGTCATTTTTTCCCAACTAAAATTGTCTTGGGTATATTGCATGGCATTCACCCCGAAATTACGCACAAAAGCCGGATCTTTTTCCAGTATTTCCAGTGCTTTTACCCAGTGTGGTACAGACTGAGTGGGCAGTAGCCATCCATTTTTTTGATGGTGTACAGACGCTGTAATGCCCTCTAGGTTTGCAGCAAATACAGGTAATTTGCGCAGATTGGCCTCCAAGGCAACCAAACCAAAACCTTCCATGTCGCCGGCGACCGGGATATTGGGCATGACAAATGCGTGGCAGGCAGACATGATTTGTAGGATATCGGAGAATGGAAGTTTGCCCAAATGCCGCACCCGCCCGCGAATTTCAGGTGTCTTGAGCAGGGCGCGAAGGTTGTCTTCATCGGTGGGCATCCCAAACAAAAGCGTTATTTGTTGCCGAATGGTGGGAGGTAAGCTCCGCAGTAAATTGGCTATTAAGGGCTGATCATCGCGGAATGGGCCAATGATTAGGACCTGAAAATCCTTCGGAAGCTGAGGTAAGACCGACTGAATAAACCAAGAAAAACCCTTGCGCAACACAGGCCTGCCCATCAGGAGCAAGGTTTTTTTGTCTGAAAAAAGTGCTTGGTACTTTTGCTCAAAAACCTGCCGCTCCCCAATATCAGGTTCAAACGAGGCAATGTTGTGGTCCACCCCATTGTGGATTACCACTATTTTTTCTGCGATGATGCCGCGCTGGATACAGGCATCTGCCGTTGCGCGACTCACCGCAACGATGGATTGAAACCGATTAAAACGGGGAAGTATGTGGCGTTGAAATATTGAGTTCGGAAATACTACGTCCAATCCGTGCAGCGTAACACTGCGTTTACAATGTGGAAAATCACCTGATCCTGAACAAAACGCCGCTGCCAATCCATCGTTGAAATGCAGCAGCGAGATGCCAGGATGCTGGTGGAGTATTTTTCTGATTCGATTTTTTAGAGACCAAAAAAATCGGAATTTACTTTCCGACCCATTCCAATACAGCAAGTGGACTACCGCGTGTTGCCGCATCCGTTGCGTCAATTCAAAACTTTGTTTTTCCATCCCACCGATGGAGGGCGGGTATTTGTGGGTGATGAAAAGTACTTCCATGGATTATGCTTGAATTCGGGCCAGCCGCCGGTGAAAATAGACAAAATACACCAGTAATCCCAGTACAATCCAACTCAATTGGCGGGCCCGCCGCAGGATGGAAACTGTGATCCAAATGGTATTTCCGGTTACGCCAATGATGGCAAGCATGGTTTTGTTGCCATACTCTTCGATCCCAATTTGACCTGGAATAAAGCCGCCGACTGTCTTGAATACCATGACACCCATGTCAACCAACAAGGCTTTTGCCACCGTTGTTTTAATGCCTAAAAAGAGTAAAATAAAATAAAATTCAAGGGATCCCACGATCCAATGCAGGCTGCAAGCCAGAAAAGAAAGGAGCATGCCCCGTCGGTTTTCGTGGTAAAATACGCGCAACTCTTGCCACAATTCCTTCAAAAACAGTCGTGCTTTTAACACTTGATTCAAGATGCGAAGTTGATGAAAGATGAAGCGCAATATGTTTCTGCATGACTGAATAAACGGTAGTACCAGTAGTGCGCTCACCACCCCCATCGCCGCCAATAACCACCATCCATAATGCCAGAGTTGCCCGAAATTTTGTAGAGACACACTTAAAAACCATGCTCCGGCAACGAGCAACATCAGCAATTGACTGATGATGGTGATCGCCCTGGAAAGGAGAATGGAATGGAGGGCGGAACGCTGGTTGATGCCCATATTGGTCAGCAAATAAATTTTCGTCGCTTCGCCACCCACAATGCTGGTGGGATTCAGGATTGCCACGTTCTCTCCAATCATACGGATCCAAAAAAGTTGCCAACCAGACATTTGGACACCTTCTTTTGGCAAACAATAGTGCCAACCCAGAGAGCCCAGCCAAGCAGACACCATTGTGGTGAAAAGTATGATCAAAAATTTGAAACCGACCTGTTGCACGGAAGCAAAAACCCCCGTCCAATCTGTTGCACGGACAAACAAGCCGATGAAAAGAAGGATGACAACAAACAGGATTATTTTAAGCGCTATTTTCATGGTCTATTGGGTGCTTTGGTGTTGTTCGCCGCGGCCAAATGCGCCATGTCGCGAAAATAGGTGTCCGCCAGATCACGCCAAAGGAAGGCCTTGCTGTAACGCAAACCCTCCGCAGCAATTTGTTGGCGCAGTCTTTCATCTTGCAGCAAGGTGTCTATTTTGGCGATATAATCCTCCGGCTGATTTGGTTGACATAAAAATCCGTTTTTTCCCGGTGTAATAAAGTTTCTGGAGCCACCGCCATCGGCGATGACACAGGGTAATCCGGAGGCCATCGCTTCTAACACCACGTTGCCATAAGATTCTGAAATTGAAGTAAATACAAATACGTCTGCACTGGCATACAGTGCTGAAAGTTGGTGGTGGTCCACTTTCCCTGTAAAAAAGGCTTTGGGCATGCGTTGCTGACAATCTGCCAAAGCGACGCCATCGCCCGCGATCAATAAATTGTACGCCATTTGCCTATCCTGTAAAAGTTGATAAATCCCAATCAGTGTTTCCAGGTTTTTTTCCCACACCAAACGGCTGGCAAACAATATCACAGGGTAGTCGTTGCCGGTGATTTGCTTTATCATCGCGCTATCCCTTTTCATCGGCGAAAACAAGTCCGTATCAATCCCCCGCTGCCATAATTGAAGTTTATCGGCCTTCACATGCCACGACAACAGGGCTTTTATCATCTCCTCCGAGGGCACATACACCCGGTCGCAACGGTTGTAGAATGACCGTTGTATGTTGGCCACCATAGATTTTACCCAGCTGGCGAGGCGTGGACTGGAGGGTAAGTAATAATTGATGTAGGAAATAAAATGGGTGTGGTAAATGGTCAGTACTGGAATATGGTGTCGGTTGGCATACCGCAGCGCAAACGACCCCAACAGTGACGGCGTGGCGATGTGGATGACATCTGGTTTAAATTGGGCCAACTTTTCCCGAATCATAGGCCCAGAGAACCAAGGAATAGCCATCTTATACGTTTTGTTGAACGGGATGGTTGCTGCGGGGACACGAAGACACTCAAATCCTTCGATAGCATGGGGCCCTACGCCACAAATGAACAGAAAGTCAAATTTGTTTGTTGGAATTCGCCGAATCAATTGAAACATGGTGCGTGACGCCCCGTCAAAATCTTCGATCAGGATTTCTGCAAAAAATGCAATTTTTACTTTTTTCAACAAAGTTGTGTGCTTTTTGAAGGGATAGCACCACAAAGGTACGCCAAAGCCCTATTTTTGAGCCCAAAATCATCCGACTTGCAGCCAACCATTTTTTTAATTACCCCGCCCTTCACGCAGTTGAACACGCCTTACCCTGCTACCGCTTACCTAAAGGGCTTTTTAAACACCAAACAGGTGACTTCTCGGCAGGCAGATTTGGGGATTGAGGTCATTCTCGCCTTGTTTTCAAAATCGGGGTTAACAGATTTATTTGCCCATATAACCACGTTACAGGGCGATTTTTCAGAGAATGCCCAACGCATCATGGCGCTGCAGTCCCACTACATCAACACCATTGATGCTGTCATTTTGTTCTTACAGGGCAAAAACCCGACTGTATCGCACCTGATTTGCCAGGATGGTTTTTTGCCGGAGGCTTCTCGATTTGCTCAATTGAGCGACCTTGATTGGGCTTTTGGCTCCATGGGTACACAAGACAAGGCCAAGCATTTGGCGACCTTATACCTCGAAGATATTGCTGATCTGATCCAAGAATGTGTTGATCCCCACTTTGGTTTCAGTCGTTATGCGGAAAGACTGGGGCGTTCGGCCAATCATTTTGATGGTTTGTATGAGGCCCTACAACAGGATTTTACGTATATTGACCAACTCTTGGTCAGGGTACTCTCCGCGCATCTGGAAAAGATTCAGCCGGTGTTGGTGGCCATTTCTGTGCCATTTCCAGGCAATTTATACGCGGCTTTTCGCTGCGCGCAGTGGATCAAAAAAAATTATCCGGGCGTGAAAATGGCCATGGGAGGTGGTTTTCCCAATACTGAATTGCGCACCTTGTCGGAGCCCCGTGTCTTTGAGTTTTTCGATTTTATCACCCTCGATGATGGGGAAGCGCCGGTGGAGCATTTGTTGGAGTTTGTGGCGGGGAAGCGCCCATTGGAGCTCTTGAAGCGAACTTTTGCACTGGTGAATGGCCGTGTGGAATACCTCAACCTGAGTTTAAGTCGTGATTACAAACAAGCCGAAACGGGTACGCCCGATTACAGCGACTTGTTGTTGGACAGCTATATCTCTGTCTTGGAAATTGTAAACCCCATGCACCGGATGTGGAGCGATGGACGGTGGAACAAGCTCACCATGGCCCACGGGTGCTATTGGGGAAAATGTACTTTTTGTGATATTTCACTCGATTATATCAAAGTTTATGAGCCTCAAACGGCTACCTTACTTTGCGATCGAATGGAGGAAATGATGGCCCAAACCGGTCAAAACGGTTTTCACTTTGTAGACGAGGCGGCCCCTCCTGCGCTCATGCGGGCGCTGGCGCTTGAAATTATTCGCCGAAAGATCACCGTGTCTTGGTGGACGAATATTCGGTTTGAAAAAAGTTTCAGCCGTGATCTGTGCATCCTGCTTCGGGCTTCGGGCTGTATCGCTGTATCGGGTGGATTGGAGGTGGCGTCAGATCGTCTTTTGGCGCTTATTCAGAAGGGGGTAACGGTGGCGCAGGTGGCGCAGGTGACCCGTAATTTTACCGAAGCGGGTGTTATGGTACACGCTTACCTGATGTACGGTTTTCCTACGCAGACAGCCAGGGAGACGATAGACTCCCTGGAAATGGTGCGACAAATGTTTGAAGCAGGTATTTTACAGTCAGGTTTTTGGCACCAATTTGCCATGACCGCCCATAGCCCGGTGGGCATGAATCCGGCGCAATTTGGCGTTCAAAAGGTGACAAATGCGCCAGGCCCCTTCGCCAACAATGACTTGGTACACCTTGATCCCACCGGTGCCGACCACGATGCGTTCAGCTATGGGCTAAAAAAATCGCTTCTAAATTTCATGCACGGTATCGGGCTGGACTATCCACTCTACGATTGGTTTGATTTTAAAGTGCCGCGTACCACCATAGCGCCCAATTTCATCGCCGAAGTATTGGAAGAACCGGAACCGTTTTCGGCAAAACCCACGGCAAAAGTTGTTTGGTTGGGGGCGGCGCCGACGCTTACTACGATGACCAAAACAAAAAAAGGGAAGGAATGGGACATGGCCACGCTGATATTTCAAGACAAAAGAGAAACTGTAAAAATTAACGTGGACCGTGCGCAGGGAGCGTGGCTTGCCGGTATCTTATCCGTGTTGTCGGTGGAAAACAGCGCGTTACAGACTTTTAGTGCCGTCAAGTCGCATTACGAATCGGCAGGTTTGGAAGATTTTGAACTGTTTTGGTACGGAAAATCGGTAAGCCTGCTCCGTGGAGTAGGGTTGTTGACTTTGTAAGGTTGACAATCAGTGGATTGGCTGTAATCTCCAGGGGAGGTGCCATATTCAAAATGCACCTCAACAACCTGGCTGAACAATGCGCTGAACGTGACAGATTGGTTGACGAGTACGTTACCAGTAAAAAGGAGCAGGGAGTCTATTTGATCAAGGCACGCACCAGTTTGATATCATTTTGTAACTTTATATTTTTGGGGTCGAGCAGGGCAGCAGCTTCCATGTCTTGAACTGCCCCACGATAATCGTTCAGGTTGTATTTTGCGATGCCTCGGTTGTGAAGTTCCCGCGGACTTTTTCCCATATCGTTGATAACAACATCAAAGTCAGCAATGGCGGCAGCGTATTGTTTGTCCATTAGGTAAGCGTATCCCCTCGCCGATAGAATCATGTACTTTTTTTCCGGGGCGTTGGGTAAAGCCATCAAGTAGTCGGCAATGGCTTCTTTGTACTGTCCTTTTTTCTCGTACGTAATGCCCCTGTTAAAATACATTTGGCCTTCTTTTGGGTGAGCGGCAAGTCCTTTGGTGTACACCTCGAGGGCCTTGTCAAATTCCCCTTTTGATCCATAGCAGTTGCCCAAACCGTTGAAAACGCCCTCGTTTTTAGAGCCTAGTGCCTCTGCTTTTTCCAGGTCTTTTTGTGCCTGATCCAATTTTCCGATGCGCCCGTAGTAGTTGCCGCGCCCTTTGTACCCCTCGGCGGTTTCTGGATAATGCTTGATGACATTGGACCACAAGGTTTCGTCGTTTTGCCAGATGCGCGTTTGTGCCCGTGTGACGTTAAAAAACAAAGCCATGGCGGCAAGGATCACCAATGCCAACGGAATCCGTAGTTTTTGATATCGCGGGTTGTTCCACAGGGCATAGGCGCCCATTGACAACATGAAAAAACTACCAACGTAGGGCAGGTACGTGTAGCGATCAGCAATGATGACGGAACCTACAGACACAAACTGCAACA
>CAIZLM010000232.1 GCA_903933805.1 uncultured Bacteroidota bacterium
GCTCCACACAGTATTCAATGTCAATATCCGCTGCGATTTTACACAGTTTTTTCACCGATTCATCAAAATCGTTTAGGTCAGCAGCGTCATAACTGTTGTCGAGTGAGAGCATGGGCGTAAGATGCGCTACTTGCTCCGCATTTTCCACCAAGTCTTTACCCACGCGCTGGGTGGGGCTATCGGGGGTCAACAGGTCTGGAAATGCCAGTTCCAAGGCCTGCAGTTGTTTGTAGAGCTGATCGTACTCGAAATCGCTGATCACAGGATCATTGCCAACGTAGTAGCGCCACTCGTGGTAGCGCAACACCGTGCGCAAATCCTCTACACGCGCTGCGGGTGGCTCCGAGAACAAATCTGTTTGTGGAACGTGCAGCAGTTTTTTGGACAGCTCGTAGAGATTGCGTTGTTCGTCCTGGGAGTACATCGTCGTCTAAGGGCAATTGTTGAACAAATATACGAAATTTGGATATTTACTTAAAGTAACTGGTTAGAGTGGTCGCGTCTGAGACAAAAAAGAGGCCATTTTTCGCCAGACGAAGCGGGTTTTTTTGACCGTAGCAGAGCGCTACGGTCAAAAAAATCTGCGAAGTAGGACGGAAAATGGGCCTTTTTTGGCCAGACAGCGTGCCACCTAACCAGTTGCGATACTTCATTACAATTTTTTCAAAACCAGCGCAGCCACTTCTTTTGCTTTGGCAAGGTTTTCATGCGGTACATCCGTGTGCTCTACGGCAATATTGACCACCATCTGACCTTTTTTTACCAACAGTGTGACCGTGCTGCTGCTCCACAAAGCATCTTCGCCGAGGTCGGTGATATCCTCTTCGTAGGTAGTACGGCGGTCGCGGCGGAGCATTTGCATTTGCTGGTTGGCATGTACCTCGGAACTGTAATCGAACAATTGCACCACCAACCGATTGGATGGATTGAGGTAGTTAGCGCCCGCTTTTTCATTGTTGCTTTCGCGTTCTTTCCAGTCGTTTTTTTGCCAAGTGCGGAGGCAAAAAACCTGATCGGGCAGCGAACGGGCATTCAGGATGGCAGAATCAGGATCGAAATGAAAAAGCTGTGCGACTTCTTGGTCGGTCACCAAGTCACAACCAAATCCTTTCCAAGAGGCTCGTTTGGCAACAAGCGGCTCTGTAGAAGCAGCTTCCTGCTTGCAGGAAATACACGAAAACAGCACGCAGCACGAATAAAAAAGTAACTTCATGGGATGATGGTAGCAGAGCATTGAATCTATTGTTGTCAAAACCGCACAAAGATAACACCCTCCGCGCTCGAAATTGGTAGATTATTGCGTCCTTTGAAATGCTGGGCTCAACTGTCCTACAGCCAAACCAATGCAAAATAGACCACCGGAAAAAGAAAGCGCCCACGCCGGTGACCGCGTCTGAGACAAAAGCGTAGCCGTTTTTTGCCATTAGAAGTCGGTTTTTATAGTAGAACAGCGAAAAAAAGCGCTTTTCTGGGCCATACAGCGGCCCTCCAACGTGGACACAAAAGACATTATTTTGTTTGGTCACTCTAAGAAAACGACAAAAAAGCGCAGAAAAAAAGAATTTTTTGCACATTTGCCCCGCCCCTTCTACCAATAACAACCAACCGGATGATTCGTTGGACCTTATCCAACAAGCATTGGTAACTTTTTAAACTAATTTAACCGACACAATTATGGCAGAAACGCCTACACAAAAGACAGGCAAGTTCCCCTCAAGTATTCCGTATATCATCGGAAACGAGGCTGCAGAACGATTCAACTACTACGGGTTGCGGGCCATCCTGACGACTTTCATGGTGGCGCAGTTTTACAACCACAGCGGCTCTACCGATCCGGATGTGGTTCAGGCCGCCGAAGCCACCGCCAACGCTAAAACCCACGATTTCGTGGCCATGACCTACCTGCTTCCCATGTTCGGCGGTATGATGGCAGACTGGTTTTGGGGAAAGTACAAAACCATTCTCTGGCTGTCGATGCTGTACGCTTGCGGCAGTGTGATGGTGGCACTTTCTGTGGACAGTGAAGTAATGTTCACGACATCGCTGATGCTGATCGCATTGGGCGCCGGCGGCATCAAGCCCTGTGTTTCAGCCAATGTAGGCGACCAGTTTGACGAGTCCAATTCACACTTAATATCCAAGGCTTTTGATGCGTTTTACGCTTCTATCAATGCCGGATCAGTGCTTTCCATCCTGCTAATTCCGTACCTGAAATCACACTACGGCGCAACCGTTGCGTTTGGAGTACCCGCCATTGCCATGGGCGTGGCCGTCTTTTTCTTCTGGCTCGGTCGCAACAAATACCGCCGTGTGCCGCCACCTAAGTTTGACAGCAACAAGATGGTCATCTTGCTCACCGCTTTCTTATCCCTGGTGGCCAGTTATCTCTACTTTGACAAATACAAACACGCAGGTATTGGCCCGGTATTGGGCGCCTGGTTGGTGCTGGTACTGGCCTTGGCCTTTGTATTCAAAAAACAATGGTTCGCAAAACCGGGGAATTTTGTGGGTATCAATTTGTATGCCCTGACAAATGGCGGTTTCGCAGCAGCTTCTAAAGAATATGGCGATGATGCCATTGCCGGAATCAGATCTGTCTGGCGCGTATTGTCCGTATTTGCCTTCATTCCAGTTTTCTGGGCTTTGTGGGATCAGAGCCAGTCGGAATGGGTGGTACAGGCCTCTAAAATGGACCTTAATTTCTTGGGCATCAAGTGGGAAGCGGAACAAATTTCTTTTGTAAATGCAGCATTCATCCTGGCTTTCATCCCACTTTTTTCTTTTGTAATTTTTCCAGCATTGAACAAAGCCGGGCTCAAAGTAACCCCCCTGCGCAAAATTGGGGTAGGTTTCGTCCTCACGGCCCTGTCATTCGTGATCATCGCGATCATCCAGGGTTGGATAGATGCCGGTGAAAAGCCAAACATCAGTTGGCAAATCTTGGCTTTTGTGGTGCTGACGGCCGGAGAGGTACTCATCTCCATCACCGGACTTGAATACGCGTACACACAATCGCCTCCTTCCATGAAATCAACCATCATGGCCTGCTGGCTCATTTCTGTTACGCTCGGCAACGTGCTGGTATCCGTTATTCAGAACAACATCAAAGACGGCGGTTTTTTTGCACAATTCCACGGCGCCAATTTTTTCTGGCTTTTCACCGGAATATGCGGCGCAACCGCGGTACTCTTCATGATCATATCGCCGAGAATTAAAGAAAAATCTTACATCATTTAGTGGTATAGAACCGCGGCGGATGCTGCTTGTAACCCCGCGGTTCTATCTTCTTTCTATTGGCCTTGCGCGCTTTCAGCGTGCGAGGCCATTTTTTTTTGGCAAAAAAAAGTCGAAACGATCAGTTTTCGTTGTAGTTTTCCGAGTTCGCTTACCTTTGAAGCCATCCTTGATTATTGAATGCACCATTGTCGGAGAAAAATGCCAATGGCCAACTACATCAACCCATGAATAGCAAACTTCTACGCCTGCTCCCAATGCTCGTAATTTTGCCCTTTTTTGCGCAAAAAACAGCAGCACAGACCACCAATTGCCAATACACCGTCATCCTGACCGATTCCTACGGGGATGGATGGAATGGCGGAGTGCTCACTGTCACGAGCGGCACTCAGATCACGCCCTTCACCCTACTCAACGGCTACGCTGACACCTTGACCTTTGATGTGTTCAACGGCGAACCGCTTTCTTTTACCTGGGTACAGGGAGCCTTCCTCACAGAAATTTCATACCAAGTCCTCAACAATGTCGGCGGCTTGGTATCGGGGGCTTCTTCGCCCAACATGCCAGGCTCCGGGGTGCTTTTCTCCGGGTTGGGCAACTGCATAACCTGCTCCCCCCCCATCAACTTTGCCGTCAGCAATGTCTGGGATACTTACGCCAAATTGCGTTGGTCGCCCAACCCCGGTGGCCCTGCCCCAGCCGTACAATGGCGGGTCATTTATGGCCTCCAAGGTTTCGACGTGGCGGCAGGCGCCGGAGATACCGCTACATCAACTATCCCTAAAATCACGCTCAACAGCCTGCAAAAAAAGACTTGGTACGATGCTTACATCGAACAAGATTGTGGCCCCACCAGCGGATGGAGTGACCGTGTCGGCCCAATCTCTTTCGAAACCTATTGGACGAAAGACGTGGGCATCTCCGGTATCGTCAGCCCCACTTCAGGGTGTGATCTCGGCGAAGACACCGTGCGCATTTTACTCAGAAACTACGGCGCCGCACCACAATCGCTTATTCCGTTCCGATACACCGTGAACGACCAAGACGTGAATATCCCCAAACCAGAGGACGGTATGTACACCGGGGTGTTGGGTAAAGACAGCACCGAAACCATCGCGTTTGAAACGCTGTATGATTTTTCAGCCCCCGGAGAATACAAAATCGTGGCGTTTACCAAATTCCCCGGCGACCAAGATCTCAGCAATGACACCTTTACTTATTTTATCACCAACCGCCTCCTAACGCCGTACCAACAGTCTTTTGAACCCTGGAATGGCGGGTGGACGGTCACCGCTGATGTAGGTACCCCCAGTTTCGAATACGGTACACCCAACAAAACAAGTATCCCTGCCGCAGCAAATGGCCAATATGCCTGGGTATCACACCTGACCGGCAACTACAACGCCGGCGAACGGTCCTTCCTGGAATCCCCTTGCTTCGATTTCTCTCAACTCACCGTGGATCCCGCCATCTCTTTTTCCATTGCCCGTGACTTGGAAAGTTCATACGACGGAGCTTGGCTGGAGGCTTCCATCGATGGCGGTGATACTTGGTCTAAAGTAGGCGGTATGGTTGAAGGCATCAACTGGTACAATCAAGACATTATTCAAGGTACCATTGCCGGTGAATGCTGGTCGGGCAACAGCGGTGGCTGGATCACAGCCCGACACGCACTCAATGGAACAGCTGGACACAGCAACGTGCGGCTGAGGTTTGCCCTTGCTTCAGATATTTCCGTGCAACTCGGCGGACTGGGCATAGACGACGTGCGTATTTTCCCCTCCTTCACCAAAGACCTCGCAGGCGCGGAGGTTTCCATCTCCAGCGAAGATGCCTTGTGCGGACTGCCGGACGACGCCATCACTTTCTCTTTCGTCAACACCGGATCCCAAACCCAAAACAACTACCAGGTTGCCTATTCTGTAAACGGTGGCGCACCAATCTTTGAAACAGTCAACAGCGCCATCGCACCCGATCAGTTGAAAAGCTACACCTTCAACACTACCTACGACAGCCGTGATGTGGTGTCTGTGATCAAATGCTGGACCAAACTCGCCGGCGAATTGGCCCCCGCAAACGATACCGCTACTTTCACGATTGACCACAGGCCACTGCCAACGCCATTCCAGGAAGACTTTGAATCCCAAATACTGCCGCAAGGATGGGTAACCGATGGTTATATCACCAACAGCCACGGCAATACTTCCTGGGTACTCGGAGTCAACCTGTATTCCTTCAACCCAACGTCTATGCACGACCTTCCGCGCTATGGCGTCATCGGCGCTAACGATTCGCTGGAATTCTCCTACCGGGTGGTCAATTATTCCGGTGGCGGACCAACCATCCTGTCGCTTGGAACAACCTTTGAATTGCAGGTGTCCACCGACTGTGGCGATACGTATGAAACCGTAAACACCATCAACAGCACCAACCATACGATCACAACGGTGATGCAAAAACGGAAGGTTTCCCTCGCGCAATTCGCCGGCCAATCCATCAATATCCGAATCCTCGGCACTTGGGGTTCCGGTGATTTCTGGTTTGATGTGGACAATATCAACTTGCTCTCCTGTGCTGCTGATATGGACCTCTCCGCCGATATCACCAACGCGAACCCCGGACAAAGCAATGGTGATGCCACCATCAACGTCGGACTCGGAAATCCGCCCTATTCCTACGATTGGAGTACGGGATCAACAGCACAATCCATCGGAAACCTATCCGTAGGTACCTACACCGTCACTGTTTCCGACGCGTTCGGTTGTACCGACGATTTTGAAGTCAACATTGGAACAAGTGCTGTGGTTGAAATCGAGGGCCTTACATCCCTCACGCTGCACCCAAATCCTACCAGCGGCCGCGCCACTTTTGTCGCCGCATTTGACAGGGTAGTGGACAATGTCCGTTTAGAGGTCGTAAACATCCTCGGTCAATCGGTGTGGGAGTCCTCGACCACCAACACGGCCTCGCTCACCGAACACATTGATGTAACCTTCCTTCCGGACGGACTGTACCTCGTCCGCCTACTCGTCGATGGACAGGTAACAACCCGAAAAATGTTGAAAATGTAAATACCGCTGTGGGAGCGACACCGCCATCAACAGTGTCGCTCCCACGCAAAATAACCGTGTAAATACCCCCACATCGAGAACTTTGCCCAACTCCATGCATGAATTTCGCACTGTTCTACCCGCCCAACTGGCGCCATTCCAAATCAGTCACCACGACAGGCTGATGCTGGTCGGATCCTGCTTCACGGAACACATCGGGGCACGACTGGTAGCGCGTAAATTTCAAGCCTTCATCAACCCATTTGGTATTGTGTACAACCCCGTTTCCATCGCTCGATGTTTGGAACGGTTGTCCGCAGGAGACAAACCCTTTGTCGAAGATGATCTGGTAGAGAAAGGCGGATTGTGGCACAGTTGGGAACACCACAGCCGCTTCTCCACACCTGATCAACAACAAACGCTGGCCAGCATCAATATTGCCTATCAGCAATCGGCGCAACATTTGACCAGCGCCAACCGCCTGTTGCTCACCCTTGGTACAGCAGAAGTATTCTCCCTGCTGTCGTCCGGGGAAATTGTCGCCAACAACCACAAAATTCCAGCAGGCGCTTTCCAATCCAAGCAACTGGGGGTCGGGGAAGTAACCGAAAAACTGGGGGCCATCATTGAAAAAATAAACGCGAAAAACCCTGATCTCCAGGTAATACTCAGTGTCAGCCCCCTGCGACACCTGCGCAACGGTATGGTACAAAACCAGCGCAGCAAGGCCGTCCTTGTCCTGGCCTGCGCCGACCTTTGCCGCCAATTGCCCAACACACACTACTTCCCAGCCTACGAACTGTTGCTCGACGACCTTCGCGACTACCGATTTTACGCAGCCGATATGATTCACCCCTCGGACGTAGCGGTTGACTACATTTGGCGGTATTTTTCTGAGATGTTTTTTTCAAAGGAAACCAGCAAGCTCAATGCCGCCATTGAGAAAATACTGGCAGCCGCAAACCACCGCCCTTTTCACCCGGATACCGCACAGCACAAGGCATTTTTAGCCGCTCAAGCAAAGGCTATCGCCGAATTAAAAATATAAGTGATTGAGTGGCCACTTTTTTGTCTCCGACGCGACCAACCAACCAGTTCAAATCTTCAACGTTCAAAACCATACGGCTTGGGTTATAGCTGTTTTGTCTATGCATGTCTAATCTTAATTTTTCCATCTGGGTAGGCCGTCAACTGTATAGATACGCTTACAAGTTGTATAGGCCCTTATATTTTATTTTCAAACGCAGACAAGATCGTACGGAACTGGCGTTGTTGCACCGTATTGTTCAGCCCGGGGATACAGTACTAGATATTGGTGCAAACATTGGTTTTTATAGCACTGTACTGTCTCGCGCTGTTGGCGATACCGGCAAAGTTATTTGCTTCGAACCCAATGAAGAAAACTTTAGGCACCTACAAAACACCACCCGGAGGTTATCCAATGTGGTATTACACCGAAAAGCGGTCGGCGCAGAAACAGGCAGTATTATCTTGTACCTTTCTGATACCCTGAACGTGGACAATCGTACGTACCAACCAACAAGCTACAAATCTACTGAGGATGTTGATGTTGTCAACCTTGATCGTTTTCTTTTCAACACACCGCCTGTAGATGTCATCAAAATAGACATTCAGGGCTTTGAAATGGAGGCACTGCGCGGCATGATTCAACTATTGTCGTCCAATGAAAACATTAAAATTTTATCGGAATTCTGGCCTTACGGGCTTAAACTGTCAGGAAGCTCTGCCACAGAATATATGTTGGCACTCCAAGGTCTTCGGTTTCACGTCAGTATTCTGAGCGGCGGGCGGTATGTCCCCATCACAGATACTGACTTGCAGAAAATGGACGACTTGGGAGAGGATGTTTACTTCAATATTTTTGCCTCGCGCCACGTGTAGTGCTGTGGGGGTGGAGTGTTTTTTTTGTTGGCTGCATAAGAAATCCAGCTTGTTGCAACAGGCCAAGCGTTGGCTAACCAACAAATGGACAGACTGGCAAACCCTTTACCTACCCCTTGGCAAATACAGTGTATTGGTTAGAAAAAAGACACCCAAAGCCCCTTTTTCTGTTGCCAAACCTGGATTTTTGGACACGAAGCCTGCCTGAGGTTTTCACCTAACAAATGTGTACCCGCTCTAAGTTATTAATTTTGATCAAAAAAGGGTATAATTGCGGTCAAAACAAATTAGTCATCCATGAGCCTCAATACCCAATCGCTACAGCCCATCATCAATTTCATCTGGACGGTAGCCGATCAGATTTTAATCGGTACCAACGAGCCGAGTGACTATAAAAAAGTGTAACAGGTTAGCGTGGTCGCGTCTGAGACAAAAAAGTGGCCTTTTTTTGCCAGACGAAGCGGATTTTTGCAGGCCGTAGCAGCGCTACGGTCAAAAAATGGGTGAAGTATGGCGGAAAATGGGCCTTTTTGGGCCAGATATCGTGTCACCTAACCTGTTACAATCTTTTAAATGAGATTGTGAAATGAGTCAAATCCACTTTTTAAATCCACTTTTTACAGCTGTGCGGCAAGTTCTCGATGAGGCTCGACGGCCTGCCTTTCGTTCGAGCAATGCCATTTTACTCAAAATGTATTGGGAAATTGGCAAATTAGACGATGCAAACAAGCTACCCCTTTCGGGCTTTATGTCCCACTTCCCCCCATGCCCACCCAACATTCCATCATCGCCTTCATCCGCCGCGAGACCCAAACGATTGACACGGCGATCGAAAAAGCGCAACGGGAGATGGATTTGATGCGAGAGTACCGGGAGACGGTGATTGGGCGGCTGGAAATTTCTGCCTAACTTTGTATCCAATTTTAAAGAAAACATGGAAAATCAGTTTGTTTTTCAAGACGATATACCAGAAAACTCCGGTGCTGCCCCCTTAGAAGTGGAGGCGGAAGAAACGGCGCCGGAAAATGTCTTTGAGGCTGTTTTGCTGGAAAAGCCA
>CAIZLM010000233.1 GCA_903933805.1 uncultured Bacteroidota bacterium
CCGTTTTTATTGTTGATGTACAGTATATCCGGCTCTATGTAATCGTTTGCGATATAAAGATCAGGATATCCATCGAGGTTGGCATCCATGGTGGTGACGCTGAGTCCAAAGGCATGATTGTCGATACCGGCTTGTTTGCTGACGTTTGAAAAGTGGCCTTTCCCGTCATTTTTATACAGCCTGTCGGAGGTATATTCGTCATTGGAGCCTACGGTGCGTACAACTTTCCCGTCGACTTCGCTCATCCGCATATTTGTGGTGGCGGTGAAATCGGTCGGGTGGTTGAGCAAGTACATATCGAGATCTCCGTCCAGGTCGTAATCAAAGAAGTTGGCATGGGTGGAGGCACAGTGAATGTCAAGCCCATACTCGGCAGCTTTTTCGGTAAAGGTCAGATCCTTGTTGTTGACAAACAAGAGATTACCACGGTCTTCCGGTTTGGGTCCTGTTCGGCATTGGTAAATATCAAGCCAACCATCGCCATTGATGTCAACCACAGCAATGCCGGTTTTAATGCCCGAAGGGGCTGTTATGCCCGCTTTTTCGGAGATATCATCAAACTGAAAACCACCTTTGTTGAGGTAAAGTTTGTTGGCGCCCATTGTCGCACCAAAATACACATCAGGCAAACCATCGTTGTTGAAATCACCTACACCACCACCACCACTCATGTAGAGGTAGTTGAAATTCATGTAGTTCATTTCCTTTGTTTCTGTGACGGTATTGGCGAAGGTGATGCCCGATTTTTGGGAATCAATTTTTTCAAAAAGAGCCTGCCCTGTTGTGGTTGATTTTCCATCGGGAAATTTTTTGTCACAAAAAATAAAAAGGGTGGAAAGCAGCAGAAATCCCACACCAGTGGGTATGAAAAGAGGTTTCATAACAATCTAATAAATTGTTTTTGTAACTGGTTCGCGTGGTCGCGTCTGAGACAACAGAGTGGCCATTTTTTGCCAGACGAAGCGGATTTTTATAGGCCGTAGCGCTGCTAAGGTCAAAAAAATCTGCGAAGTATGGCGGAAAATGGGCCTTTTTGGGCCAGACAGCGTGCCTCCTAATCAGTTACTTGTTTTTAATGAATTTTTAGACCCAATACTTACGATGTTTAGGTTCTTTTTGCCAAAAGTCAAGTTTTTTTCAGACAATATTCGGGAGAAAGTATGACACGGCTACATTTGCTGTTGAAAACCAACGCAACCCAATGTTTATTTTCAAAAAAGTATCCGATCTACAACGCTGGCTTCAGCGCCAAAACTCGCCCGTTGGGTTTGTACCCACCATGGGAGCACTTCACGAAGGCCACCTAGAACTCGTTCGAATGGCAAAAAGTGATGGCTGCGTGGTTGTGACCAGCATCTTCGTAAATCCAACGCAATTCAACAATCCGAAAGATCTCGAAAAATATCCGCGTACACCCGAAAAAGACGCTGCTTTGTTGCTGACGGCCCAGTGCGATGCGCTGTTTCTACCCTCCGTCGATGAGGTATATCCCACGGGACAAGATGTATCGGTTAATTTTGATTTCAAACAACTGGATAAAGTGATGGAAGGAGAATTTCGCCCAGGCCATTTCAAAGGTATGGCCACGGTTGTCCACCGGTTGCTCGATATTGTGCGCCCACACCAACTTTACATGGGCCAAAAAGATTATCAGCAACTTTGTATCGTCAGAGACATGATCCGACAGCACAATATCCCAACCCAATTGGTGATGTGTCCGACCATCCGAGAAACAGATGGTCTGGCCATGAGCAGCCGGAATGTTCGGTTAAGTCCTGAAATGCGCACCGCCGCACCCGTCATTTACAGTACACTGAAATGGGCCGAAACCGCGCTGAAAAATGGTGAGTCGGCCTCTAACATAGCGATAACCGCCATACAAAAATTAACAACCGCAGGGCTACAACCGGAGTATTTTGAGGTTGTGGATGGTGTCACCCTGCTGCCTGTTGAAAACTGGAGCACCAGCAACTTTATCGTGGCCTGTACAGCCGCCTTTGCCGGTGATGTTCGACTGATTGACAATGTAGTGCTGCGTTCAAACCAATCGCGAAATACACTCTGAACGCAACACTGTTGCCCTAGCACTAGTGCCACGTCCAGTCAATGGCCCATGAATTGGGGAGGCAAATTTTTCCTTCATCAAGTCGTGAGGAGGGCTCAATACGGGATATTGTAACCGACGAACAACGCAGAGGAAGGGAAAATTGGACCGCCACATGCATGGGCCATTGACTGGACACGGCACTATACTGCACGATTAGCATCAAAAGCCTCCAAATAATCAGCAACACGCCGCAAAAACGAACCGCCCAACATACCGTCAACAATTCGGTGATCATAAGACAACGACAAAAACATCATTTGTCGAATAGCAATCACATCGCCATATTCGGTTTCTAATACTGCTGGCTTCTTGCGAATGGCCCCCATGGCCATGATCGCTACCTGTGGCTGGTTGATAATGGGCGTTCCCATAACATTTCCAAAAGTACCCACGTTGGTGAGTGTGAACGTACCACCTTGAACCTCTTCGGGTTTAAGTTGATTTTTCCGAGCTCGATTGGCCAGATCATTGACCACTTTCGCCAATCCGGTGAGGTTGAGAAAGTCAGCATTCTTAATGACCGGAACAATCAGGTTGCCACTCGGAAGCGCAGCAGCCATGCCAATATTTACCTCTTTTTTTACCAGTATTCGGGTGCCATCCACAGAAGAATTGATCATTGGATAGTCGCGGATAGCACGGGCCACCGCTTCCACAAACAACGGTGTGAAGGTGATATTTTCCCCATGCTGCTTTTTAAACTGATCTTTCACACGATTGCGCCAATTCACCATATTGGTTACATCTACCTCCACAAAGGAGGTAACGTGTGCACTGGTCTGTTTACTCATGACCATGTGATCGGAGATCAAACGGCGCATTCTGTCCATTTCTACAATCTCCACCGCCCCACTGACCGATGTAGCTGGTGGCGTTGCTACAGGCGCTCGATCCACCACCGCAGCAGGTTTTGGTACTGGCTCACCTGAAACAACACGGCTGGATACATAAGCAAGGATATCCTTCTTGGTTACCCGACCTTCCTGGCCAGAACCAGCAATCGCATCAAGCTCTACCTGCGCAATTTTCTCCTCTTTGGCAATGGTACGCACCAAAGGAGAGTAAAAGCGGCCGCTTCCGGAAGCAGGCTGCGCACTCGGAACAGCAGCCGTGGAAACGGCAACGGTCGCCCCAGGTTGAAACTCAGAAGGAGGAGCTGTCTGTTGAGTATTGGATGCCCCTGTTTCAATCACAGCAATGGCTTTGTTGATGGAGACAACATCGTTTTCCTGAAACAAAATTTCTACCAACGTTCCAGCGACTGGGGAAGGCACTTCGCTGTCAACCTTGTCCGTCGCTATATCGAGTACAGCTTCATCCAGTTCAACGCTGTCGCCTGGTTTTTTACGCCATTTAAGGATGGTGGCCTCCATAATGCTTTCGCCCATTTTGGGCATCACAAGTTCTACGCGCGCCATTGTATCTGAATATTTGAGTGGTGGAGTGTTGTGTCTCGGAGCCTCGCAAAGGCTTCTCCGATACGCAATCACTTGTTTTGGTTAAAGATGGAGCAAAGGTACAAGTTCATAAGGCAGTTGTGTGTGCGTTTCAGGCAGTTTTCGCAACTTTGCAACACCATGCCAACGATAAAAAATATCATTTTCGATTTTGGCAATGTTCTTTTCGACATTGACTTGCCCGCAATCGAACGAAACCTCCGACTATTGCTCGGAAATAATTTTGACAGCGCTGCCGAAATTTGGCAACGCAATAAATTATTTGAACTGTACGAGACTGGTGGGCTCAGTACAACTGAATTTGTGGACTTTATTTGCCAGTCTGCTCAACCTCCCCTTCTACCCGCACAAGTCATAGCAGCTTGGAATTCCATTTTTATTGGAATGCCCCGACACCGTTTTGATCTGTTGACGAAATTGAGACAGCAATACAATGTATTCTTGCTCAGCAACATCAACGACCTCCACGAACAGTGGATTGGTGATTACATGCCCCGCGAACATGGTATCTCTGACTACGAATCAATGTTCTTTGACGGTGTTTACTTCTCTCACCTGATCAGACTGCGCAAACCCGAAACAACTGTGTATGAGTATGTGTTGGCGGATGCTGAAATTTTGCCAGAAGAGACCCTTTTTTTTGACGATATAGCAGCAAATATTGCCGCAGCAAACACATTGGGTATCCGAGGTATCGTGCACCCGGTAGGCATGGAAATCGGAGATCACCTCTCACAAGTACTTGGTACGGACGAATTTTTCCGGCACTAACCTTGCGTTTTATCCATTCGGTTTGTCACGGTATAGCCTATTATTACGCTGTTTTTTCAAAACTTAGCGCTACTTTTGTTTGAATTTAAGGTGGTTGCGTCTGGCCATCATACGTTCGTTTATTGTTTCAAACGCCTACCAGTTACCCTTATTTTTTGTAACTCGTTAGTTGTCACGCTGTTTGGCAAAAAATGGTCCCTTTTTTGTCTCAAACGCAAACGCCTAACCAGTTACAATTTTTTCTGAAAAAACCGCCGCTCCATGTCAGAAACAACCAAAACCGTAAAGGGGAAAAATCGGGAAACCACCCTGCTCATCGTAGTAGCATTGATCGGTTTGACCGGTTTGGGAATTTTGCAATTTGCAAAAAAAGGAAATGCTCATTCCGATCAAAAATCCCTGCTGCAAGCGGAGGGACAACAGAACAAGGTTGATGCCCAAGCTTCAGCCCCCATTCAACAGATTCCAGGCGAATTACTCCGTACCAGTGAATATCCCGAGGCCGGCCGACCATTTAAATTTTATATGAGTAGATCAAGTCAGGGGCCTCAATACGCACTGGATTTTGGCGACGGCGGGCCGCGTAAAGTTTTTAAAAACGGATTCGTAACGCATATTTTCAATAAATCCGGCCCTTGTGTGGTCACATTGTTTGCGACGTATGAAGGCCAGCAGGTAGAGTTAGATACCTTGCGCAAAATTGTGGCGCGGGCCAAAGTTGATGCCCCTGTCGGTCCGGTGATTGATTATTAGTGGTCGTAACTGGTTACTCGTTGTCAATAAATTCACAACGTCGATGCACAGTATGTTGATGACGCTTCAAAATGACTCTTTACCTTCGCGGTTATGCGTACCCTTTCTGACATACTGCTTTTGATTCAGGATTTTAATTCAAAAAATCCTTTTCCTTCGGAACCCTCCGAACTTTACGAACCCTGCGACTATATTTTGACGCTGGGCGGAAAAAGAATTCGCCCAGCGCTGTTGCTCATGGGCTATGAGTTGTTCCGTGACGATGTAGAAACTGCGCTCCCAGCAGCGTGGGCCGTTGAGTTGTTTCACAACTTTAGCCTGATGCACGATGATATCATGGATGCAGCGCCCCTGCGAAGGGGTATGCCCACGGTACACACGAGGTGGAGTACCACCACCGGTATCCTCAGTGGTGATGTTATGCTCATATATGCCTACCGCTTCCTCAGCGAAGTGCGTGAGCCAACTGTATTGTCAAGTCTATTGAAGACTTTCAACAGAGTAGCCACTGAAGTTTGTGAAGGACAACAATTGGACATGAACTTTGAAACCCGCGGAGATGTCAGTATTCCCGAATATTTGCGCATGATTGAGCTAAAAACGGCCGTTTTACTCGGCGGAGCAATGGAAATGGGCGCACTTTGCGCCCAAGCCAATCAGGCAGATGTTCACCACCTGTATCATTTTGGGCGAACGGCCGGCGTCGCATTTCAAATTCAAGACGATCTGCTGGATACGTACGGCGACCCCGTAAAATTTGGGAAACAGGTCGGTGGCGATATTCTCCAAAATAAAAAGACGCTCTTGGTTCTAAAAACCATGGAGGTTGCCTCCCAAACAGACCAGTTGGAATTGGAAAACTGGATGGCCACATCCAGCGACAACCCAGCGGAAAAAGTGGCTGCCGTTCGCGCAATTTTTGACAGAAACAATATCCCAACCCTGATAGACACAGAAAAAAAACACTTCCAAGCGGTGGCTTTTCAACACCTGGCGGCGATTTCTGCTCCGGAGGAACGCAAAACCGTACTGCGCCAAACAGTGGAAGGCTTGCTGGGTCGAGAATACTAATTCACTGGGGTAAATAGGATAAGTCCACAAAAAATTTACTGTGTGGCTTGGTAACTGACATTCACAAGGGTACGTCAGTTACCAAGCCACACAATACGGGCTACTTTTTATCCTGTTTGGCAAATACCTTGCGCATTAGGTCGGTATTCCTCAAACCAACATCCGATCGAATGCCTTTCTCTTTTTTCTCCACCAACGTAAAAAGCCCTACAAGTGCTTTTCGGGTTACGTGATCATCCAATTCAGGGTTTGTTTTGTCAACAAATGGAATTTTATTGTAGGCCGTCACCGCGCTTTTCCAATACTCGCGGGCCTTCACCTTGTCCAGCGATGCTTGTATAATCGGCCTAAACTCCGCGTATAGCTTGTCAAATGTTGTTTTTTCTAAGTAGCGCGTGGCAGCATCCTGTTTGCCCATGAGAATATTGAGGGCATCCTGAAAGCTCATCCCTTTGATGGCAGAGATGAAAATTGGCTTTGCTTTGATGGCGGCATCTTCAGCAGCTCGATTCATTCGCTCCGTCAGATCAGCTTCAATATTGTTAAAACCAGGTACCTTTTTTAGTTTTGATACCACTTTTTGCGCTTCATCGGGCACCAAAATTTTATATGGACTCTTGAGATAGCCATCTTTGGCAGATAGAAAGTCCACCGCTTCGCCAATACCGGCATTGAGGGCTTCTTTTAAACCGCTGCCGGCATCCTCTTGTGATAAGCCACCCCCAGCATTGGAAACGACATCTTTTGCTTTCTTAAGAACATCCCCAAACTGGGCCTGGGCCAATTGTGACAACAGCAATGCTGAAAATAATACGATTGATCTTTTAGACATGGTATCTGATTTGATTGTTTGGCAAAGAAAACGCAAAAAACCCCTCGTTGGCTGTATGCAAACGGGGGGCTTAGGGAAAGTTTAACAGGCCGGACGCTTACCTCGTACGCGCGCCACGGTTGGCAAAATACAAAATGTAGGTATAACAAAATACCATAATCAGCACAAATGCTGACCGAAAATCAACGCCAAGACCCGATTTTTCGTATAACCACCCATAAAATGGGGGGATTATAGCACCACCCACAATGCCCATGATAAGCAACGCAGAACCGGTATTGGTAAACCTCCCCAAATCTTTAATTGCAAGTGGAAATATTGCCGGCCACATCACCGCGTTGGCAAACCCTAAGGCCGCCAAACAACCCACCGCCATAAAATCAGAAGCAAAATAGGACGCTATTGTGAGCAAAATACCCAGTACTGCTGAAAACGCCAACCACCGCTCCTGGGTTACACGTTTGGGTATCAATATTATACTAACACCATACCCAACAAGCAACCCGATAAGGCCAAATGACGTGAAAAACTTGCTGGTATCTTCAGAAAACCCAAGGTTTTTACCATATACATTGATCAAATCTCCGGCCATCACTTCTGCTCCAACATAGGTAAAGATGGCAAATACACCGAACCACAAGTGCGGAAACTGAAAAATACTCGTACGATTTCGAGACAGTTCTGTGTCTCCATCCCCTGTATCAGATGCCTCGGAGGAAATATCCGGTAACGATGACCGATAGATAACCACGGCAACAACAACTAGAAACAGCGCCAGTACCGTATATGGCATCACCACACGATTTGAGAGTTCTGTGAGCAGCGCCAATTTTGTTTCCGCACTGGTAGCCACATCCGACAACTGCTTTTGAATACCATCGGCATTTTTCAACAGTACCGATCCAAACAACACGTTGGCCATAATACCTGCAAGTTTGTTGCAAATTCCCATAATACTGATGCGGTTTGCCGCCGATTCAATCGGCCCAATGGCACTTACATAAGGGTTGACAGCTGTTTGAAGCAAGGCAAGGCCTGTTCCCAATACAAATAATCCAGACAAGAACATGCCATAACTGCGCGCTTCGGCCGCAGGAATAAACACCAACGCTCCGGCTGCCATAATGAGCAACCCAACCGTCATCCCTTTTTTTGTGCCAAGTTTCTGCAGAATCCATGAAGAGGGCAATGCCATCACAAAGTAGGCGGCAAAAAATGCCGTTGCCACGTAATAAGCTTGCTGATCTGTTAGCTCGCATGATTTTTTTAAAAATGGAATAAGTATTCCATTTAACCAGGTCACAAAACCGAAAACCGCGAACAATAGTCCGATGATCGTGAGCTGATAGAGGTAATTTGTGCGTTGTACAGTAGTTTTATTCATACTTTTGTCTTCGTTTTATTGCGCCCTAGACCGTGATGTAGGTATGAAACCACTGTTTTTATCTCGGATTCGGAACACATTGTTGTTGTGAATGGCGTAAAAGTAGAATTTTACTTTAATTCAGTATGAAACCAACACTATTGATTTTAGCAGCCGGCATCGGCTCGCGTTACGGAGGGCTCAAACAAGTAGATGGCATGGGCCCTGCCGGTGAGGCAATCCTTGAATTTTCAGTGTATGATGCGATTCAAGCAGGATTTGGAAAAATCGTTTTTGTGATCCGAAAAGACATAGAAAAAGCCTTTAGGGACAAAATTGGGCACAAAATAGAGGCGAAAATTCACACGGAATACGCGTACCAAGAACTAGACTCCGCCCTCGAATGGCTCGCAGAAAAACCCACACGCGAAAAACCCTGGGGAACAGGACATGCCATTCTCTCAGCAAAAAAATTTCTCACAGAACCATTCGCCACCGTGAATGCCGACGATTTTTATGGCGCAGAGGCATTTGACGCACTTGGATCTTTCCTGTCGGAACAGTGTACGCCCTCCAATTATGGCATGGTGGCTTATCATTTGGGTAATACCCTGTCTGAAAATGGCGCTGTCTCACGGGGGGTATGCCAAATCAACGAAACGGGGTACCTGAGCGATGTAACTGAGCGTACAAAAATTGAACGATTACAAGATGGTATTCATTTCACCGATGAATCTGGACAACGCCATTTTTTGGCAGACAATACGCCCGTATCCATGAACCTCTGGGGCTTACACCACCATATTTTGGATGATTTAGACACGCAGTTTCGGGATTTTGTACAATCACATCTTGACAATCCCAGGGCTGAGTTCTACATTCCTACCGTGATCAACAACTTACTGAAAGACGGTAAAATATCCCTTAAAGTGCTTACCAGTACCAGTCAGTGGTATGGTGTAACCTACCCGGAAGACAAGGAAACCGTACAACGCGCGCTCTCGAATATGGACTATCCAAGAGGACTTTGGGGTAATTAACAAAGCGAGCAAGAGCTCCACGACCGTGGAGCTCTTGCTCACAACTTACTATTCAACCACTTTTTTCTTTGGCGGCTTCTCTCCTTCAAATACCAGTACACACAGCGGTGGAAGCATGAAACGGATGGAATATTCCTTTCCATGGGATGCGATTTTCTCTGCCTTCACCACCCCATTGACCGTGCCACTGCCACCAAACGATGTATCATCACTGTTCAATACCGCTGTCCAAGTTCCACTATATGGAACACCAACGGCATATTGTTGCATCGGATTCAGATTGAAATGACAAACAACCAGCAGAACAGGTTCTGTAGGATCCCCTTTTCGCAGGAAAACCAACACAGAATTTTCAGTGTCATCTCCTGAAATCCATTCATAGCCTTCCGGTGAAAAGGCGTTTTTCCACAAAGCAGGGCGACTCGTGTAGAAATTGTTGAGCGCTTGTACCCACTTTTGTATTCCCCGATGAACATCAAATGCCAACAAATTCCAAGGGACACCTAGGTCGTGGCTCCATTCTGTTGTTTGACCGATCTCCCCACCCATAAACAAGATATGGGAGCCCGGGTGCATCCATTGAAAACCAAACAAGGCCCGCAAATTCGCGAATTTTTGCCACTCATCTCCCGGCATTTTGTTCAACAAAGAAGATTTGAGGTGGACGACCTCATCGTGACTCAGGGGCAACATGAACCGCTCTGAAAAAGCATACACCATCGAAAATGTAATTTCACTTTGATGGAAACGCCTGAAAAACATTGGTCTTTTAAAATAATTGAGGGTGTCGTGCATCCATCCCATCATCCACTTTTGGCCAAAACCCAAACCTCCATCGTACGTTGGCCTAGTGACAGCTGGAAACGCTGTACTCTCTTCTGCAATGGTTTCAATACCGGGAAAACTGGCGTATGCAGCCTCGTTAAAGTCTTTTAAAAAAGAAATTGCCTCCAGATTCTCTCGGCCACCATGAATGTTTGGAACCCATTCACCTTCCTTCCGAGAATAGTCATGGTAGAGCATCGAAGCAACAGCATCCACCCGTAAGCCATCCACGTGGTACTGATCAAGCCAGAACAAGGCATTAGAAATCAAAAAACTGCGTACCTCGTTGCGGCCATAGTCAAAAACGTAACTGTTCCAATCTGGGTGAAAACCGCGGCGCATATCCGCATATTCAAACAGGTGCGTCCCGTCAAAAAAATACAATCCGTGAATATCGCTGGGAAAGTGAGAGGGCACCCAATCGAGTATTACACCTATACCCGCCTCGTGAAATTTGTCAATCAGATACATCAAATCTTCCGGGGTACCCGACCGACTGGTGGGCGCAAAAAATCCGGTAATTTGGTAACCCCAAGAGGGAAAATAAGGATGTTCCATCACCGGCATCAACTCTATGTGTGTAAAACCCATTTCCTTGACATACGGTACCAGGTCTTCCGCAAGCTCCCGATAACTCAGGGATCTATTTCCGTCTTGTTCCACTTTCTTCCAGGAACCCGGGTGCACTTCATATACAGACCATGGCTGAGGTTTTCCGGCGTTATCACGCCTGTTTTTCAGCCATTTTTCGTCGCGCCATGGATGATCAAAAGACCAAACTACCGAGGCTGTCTGAGGAGGAATTTCCCAACGGAGCGCATAAGGATCCCCTTTGTCCAATGAAACACCCTGCTGGGTCTCAATGTGATATTTGTACACCGTACCCTTTCCCAAGCCAGGAATAAATCCTTCCCAAATACCGCTGCTATCCCATCTTGGCTTCAGCATGTGTGTCCCAGTATTCCAATGGTTGAAATCACCCGTCACAGAAACACGCTTGGCATTGGGTGCCCACACCGCAAAACAGACACCTTTCTGACCCTCGTGCTCCACCAGGTGGCTTCCCATTTTTTCATACAAACGGAAATGTTTTCCACTTCGAAAAAGTGAAATATCGTACTCTGTGAGCAGTGAAAAAGGCTTTACCATGATTTATACGATTTGTAACGAGTTACTTTTATGTAATAACAGGCTAAAGATAGGCAAGCATTTTTTTATAATGAAGAAACCTCTTTAACCAAATGCTAGCATCGTTGGCACAATTTTGGTACGCCTAATCTTTGGCTTCTATTATCCCGTAGAAAAGCCATCGGTCATACCCTATGAACGGACAAATTTCACCTGCTGTGTTCGAGAACTTCCCGCTTTTGTCTGCACTCTCCGAAAAAGAGTTGTGGCAGGTCGTTGCTATTGCTGAAAAAAAAACAGCGGCAAAACATACGCTGATATATTTGGCCGATGAACCCAGTGATTACCTCTGTTTTTTGGTCAGTGGTGCTGTTAAAATTGGTATTTATGCACCGGATGGACGGGAGATAATCAAAAATATCCAACACCCTTTCACTATTTTTGGAGAATTAGGGCTTACCGGCGAAAAAAATCGAAGCGAATTTGCGGCCGCCATGACCAAGGATGTGGATTATTTTCAGATCAAAGTACAGGACTTCAAGCTTCTAATGGACCAAAATTGCGCGCTGTCTCAGCATTTTATGCGCTATCTCGGCGATAGACTTAGGCGGGCAGAAAGACATTGGGAGTCCTTAATTTTGAAGGACGTTCGATCCAGAATCGTAGAATTTCTGAAAGAATGTGCCGGAGAAAGAGGCAGACAGGTAGGTTTTGAAACACTCGTTAAACATGGCCTTACCCAACAAGATATTGCCAACTTGGTTGGAGCCAGCCGACAAACCGTTACCGCCATTTTGAATGAATTGCGGAAATCAAACCTGATTCATTTTAATCGAAATACCATACTTATTCGTGACATGGACAAATTGAATTGAGATCGTAACCAACGCGTACTCACCCTGTCGGAAGAGCAATAAAAAGCCGCCCGAAAAATGTTATTTCTTCCGGGCGGCGTATGTTTTATGTAAAATTGACAATTACTGCGCTGCTTCAGGCTCGGGAGTGTTTTTTGCCAGATAGTCTTTCACCCATTCTGTTGTCACAGATTTTGGACGCTCCAAAGGTAGCCCAAGTGCACGGCTCCAACACTGCGCCGCCAACACGCCCAAAGCGCGGCTAACACCAAATATTACCGTATAGAAATTGTACTCCTTCAAGCCGTAATGTATTAACACCGCACCACTGTGGGCATCTACATTGGGCCAAGGGTTTTTTACTTTTCCCAAACTGGAGAGTATCGGAGGTACCACATCAAATATTTTCCATACAATTTTAACGAGGTCAGAATCCTGTACGTTGTCTTCGCAGAATTGCTTTTGCGCCATATAACGCGGATCAGGCTTTCTGAGGACTGCGTGGCCATATCCTGGTACTACCCGGCCACTAGCCAGTGTACTTTTCACATATTCCGCTATTTGTTCGCGGGTAGGTTTCGTGGTACCCAGGGTATCCACCATCTTTTGTATCCACCGAATCACTTCCTGGTTCGCAAGTCCATGTAAAGGGCCGGCCAGGGCGTTCAGTGCCGCACTGAAGGATAGGTAAGGATCACTCAGGGTTGAGCCGACCAAATGTGTGGTATGCGCCGATGCATTGCCACCTTCATGATCAGCATGGATGGTCAGGAATAGACGCATATACTCTTTAAAGCCTTCGTCGTCATAGCCCAGCATGTGCGCAAAATTACCCGCCCAATCCAGCGAAATGTCTGGCAATAAATGTTCTCCATTGTGGTAAACACGGCGAAATATATAGGCAGCTACACGTGGAAGACGTGCCACGAGGTTCATGGTGTCTTCATACGTTGCATCCCAATACTCCGATTTTTGCATACCCGTATTGTAACGCTGCGCAAAAACACTGGTATTTTGCATCGCCATGACGCCCACGGACAACTGTGTCATAGGGTGTGTATCAATGGGTAAGGCATCAATGGCACGGAATACATGTTCGGGCACATTTGCACGGCGCACCCAATTGTCTGTCAGCCATTTTACCTGTTCCTTGGTGGGCATTTCACCCACCAGCATTAACCAAAAAAGCCCCTCCGGCAATGGTTCTTTACCATTTGCTGTGTGGGGTAGTTTTTCCCTGATTTCAGGAATAGAAAAACCTCGAAACCTGATTCCCTCTTCAGGATCAAGCAACGATGGCTCCCAAATCATACAGGTAATATCGCGCATTCCTCCATACACCTGATCAAGTGTAACGTCGTCTACCTTTTGATCTTTATGGTCTTTGAGTAATTCTTTTACCTCTTTCGAGAGGGTTTGGGCTTTTTCTAAAAAAAGTTGTTTTAGCAGATCCATGAACTGTATTATCTAGTTAGGGCAAGAATTTTTGCAAAGTTACCACTTTTCATTTTCTCAATAATGGAATGACGTTTATGTCGTCAATAATCTATTGGTGATACCTTCATTACCGGGTTAAAAACAGAAAAAGCGAAACACCAGTACACCGACTGATTGTTTCGCTCTTCTATTAACTATGGATGCTTGTGGGGTAATCTACCACTCCACATCATCCTCATCTTTAGGCTTAACTTCATCTTTTTCGTCTTTGAAATCCTCTTCCGGTCTGTCGTACTTTTGGAATTTGTCAAATTTGACATCTCCACCTTGTTCATCACGCGGAAATTCATCTCCTTCGGCATCGCGGTTTTGAGCTTCCCACTCAGCCTGACGACGATCAAATTCCTCATAGTCAAAGTCTGGCATCAGGTCCGTTTTTACATGGTTGACGACCTCATTGAGTGACGCAAGGAAGCGGTTGAAATCCTCTTTGTACAAGAAGAGTTTGTGTCGTTTGTAGCCAAAGCCATCTTCACGACGGGTACTCTCTGTGATGGTAATGAAATAGTCCTCTCCCTTGGTCTTCTTAACATCGAAGAAATACGTACGGCGTTTGCCTGCACGTACCCGCTTGGAAAATACGCTTTCTTCCGTATCCCGATCTCGGTCCCGGTCACCGCCGCCGCCGAAGCCGCCACGGTCACCACCACGTTCACGAAATCCGCCGCGGTCACCGCCGCCGCCGAAGCCGCCACGGTCGCCACCACGTTCACGAAATCCGCCACGGTCTCCGCCGCCGCCGAAGCCGCCACGGTCGCTACCACGTTCACGAAATCCGCCGCGGTCTCCGCCGCCGCCGAAGCCGCCACGGTCGCTACCACGTTCACGAAATCCGCCGCGGTCTCCGCCGCCGCTGAAGCCGCCACGGTCGCCTGAGCTGCCACGGTCGTTTGAACTGCCACGGTCGCGGCTATCCCCATCTCTCTTTTTAAAATGCCCGTATTCCACCTGTCAATAAGTGTTTAGTGAAGAATTCTTGTGAAAAAGTTGCAAGCAAAGGTAGATTTTACTTTGAAACAACCACATTCTTTTAAAATATTTTATCTAGAAACGATTTTTCTTTACCTAATCAGGTGTTTTTGAAACGCAATACCGCGTCATTTTTCGTAAACAAATTTTCCTCCCACCATGGTTTTCAATACTTTAGCTTGTAAAATATCTTCTGGCTGGCAAGTGAGCAAGTTTGTAGAGAGTACGACGATATCCGCCAATTTTCCGGGTGTTAGGGTGCCTTTTTCTTGCTCTTCAAATGCTGCATAAGCATTCCAATGGGTGTATGAAAACAAAGCCTCCTCTCGGGTCATTTTCTGTTCGGGAAAAAATTCATAGCCGGTATCAACTCTTTTGCGGGTTACAGCTGCGTATAAACAGGGCAATGGATCCACCGATTCAACCGGTGCATCTGTGCCATTGGCCAAATGCGCGCCGGAATCCAACAAACTTCGCCACGCGTAAGCCCCGGTTTTTGCGCGCTCAACACCCAATCTTTTTACCACAAACGGAGCATCACTGGTGCAATGAATCGCCTGCATGGAGGCGATGACGCCCAATTGCGCAAATCTTTTGATGTCTTGTTGGTCTAAATGCTGGGCATGTTCAATACGCCACCGCCTGTCTGTACCCGCCGACTGAGGCGCCGAAGCAAAGGCCGCCTCAAATAAATTCAAAATTTCTTGATTGGCTCGGTCACCAATACCATGGACACACAGCTGGAGATTGTGTTGTAAGCACTGGTCGGATAGCACAACAACGCTGTCAATGGGGGTAGTATTCTGTCCGACAAACCCTGGTTTGTCGGTATAAGGGGCAAGCAACCACGCGCCATAAGATCCCAAAGCCCCGTCAAAATAGGCTTTTACAGACCGACAAGTAAAGTGTTTGTTGCCCAATCCAATTTGGGGGTAATTGTCCAATTTAGAATACTCGCTGCTTTTAGGCTGGCCTATCATGGCCCACAACCGAATCGGCAAACGGCCAGACTCTGCCAAGCGCCTGAATTGCTGTAATTCCCAAAAGCTACTTCCAGCATCCTGAAATGATGTAATTCCATGGGAAATACAGGTTTTGGCCGCTAAATCAACTGTTTTTTCGAGATCAAGCAATTTTTGAGCTTCCGAGCGCCGGTTTTCCCATTCCGTGTATGGGCCGACAATCAGATCCATAGCATTTTCTTCAAATACACCAATGGGGTTTCCCTTGGCATCTCGAACAATACGCCCTCCAATAGGGTCTGGCGTTTCTCGAGAAATACCCGCCAATTGCATGGCAACGGTATTGGCCATAAGCCCGTGGCCGCTTGCGTGGAATAAGACAATAGGATTGCTTGGTGAAATACTGCTCAGGGCATCGTGGTATGGGTAGCCATTGACTGTTGGGCCAGGGTCTGTTGTCCATTTTTCTTGGTGCCAACCCCGCCCTTCTATCCAAGCTCCAGGCGTTGCTTGCTTTACCTGAAGGGCTGCAAGGCCGACAATTTCATCCCAACTCTTGGTATTCAATAGGTTGAGATTTTGAAGACTTTGGCCCAAACCAATAAAGTGACCATGTCCTTCAATAAAACCAGGCATAGCAAAGGCTCCGTGAAGATCAATTATCTTGGTGTCTGCTGTAACAAGTTTTTGGATTTCCGCATCAGTTCCTACCGCAAGAATGGTATCCGCCGAAATAGCAACCGCCGAAACCGTTGGATTCAAGGGGTCGGCGGTAAAAAATTGACCATTCACCAAAATTAGGTCAACACTTTTTTTGGGCTGGACGCAGTGCATTCCACAGGCTACTACTGCCAGTATGAGCCATGCTGTGTACCTACTTCTTTTCATCGGAAACAGATTTTTCAGACTTGCATGAAAAAGCCCACGCTACAGTTCGGTGCAACGTGGGCCGGACTTATTACAATAGAATGGTTGATTTCTATTCGTCAACTTTTGAAGCGGACACCTCCTTCAGAAAGTTTTCCAATATATCATTAAAGTCGTCAGGCTTTTCCATCATGGGTGCGTGTCCACATTTTTCAATGAAAAAGAGCTGTGAGTTTTCTATCAATTCATTGAATTTTTCAGCGACAAAGGGCGGGGTAATCGTGTCTTGGCGGCCCCAAATGAGGAGTGTAGGCGCCTTGATGAGGTGGAGCTTGTCTCCAAGATTGTGTCGCACAGCTGATTTTGCGGTGGCCACAACGCGAATGGCCTTGTTCCGGTCATTGACAATACCGAACACCTCGTCAACCAATTCCTGACTGGCAACGGAGGGATCATAAAATGTTTCCCCTGTTTTATTTTTAATGTACTCGTAATCGCCGCGTTTCGGAAATGCAGAGCCAAAAGCACTTTCAAAAAGACCAGAACTTCCGGTAAGCGTGACTGACGCAACTTTGTCAGGATTGGCCAGTACATAAAGGATGGCAATGTGGCCACCCAAGGAATTTCCAAGGATGTGCACCTTCGAAAAACCCTTATACGCTACAAACTTGGTTACAAACTCAACCAAACCCGTCACGGAGGATTGAAAGATGGGCAATTCATAGATGGGAAGAATGGGAACTACAATATTGTATTTTGAGGAAAATCTGTTGATTATTCCTTCAAAATTACTCATCGCCCCAAATAATCCATGCAAGAGCATAAGGTTTTCACCTGTTCCTCCTGACTCTATGTAGCGGAAACCGTTTTCTTCTTTGATCAGTAATTCCATGCGCTTTTCTTCGTGTGAATGGGCAAAATTAGAAAAACCGTTTAATAAACAAAGCGTCACTAAGCCTTACTTGTCTCAGATGTTTTATAGCAGACAAATAATAGTACGCTCAACAAGACCACAGCCCCCCCCTGATGAAGTACTCCGAGGGCAACAGGAATACTCCCAACACAATGGATCAGGGTCAGTATCCCGAGCAGTATTTGTGCAGTCAACACCAACAAGACCACCCAAACAAGCCGCTTATTTTCCCGCGAAATACCCCGACGAATCAAGTCCCAGGAAAACAGGATTATCATAAAAGTAAGCAAATAGGCGATATTTCTGTGAAAAAATTGTACCAATGTTGGCAAAAATGGATGTGTGTCATATTGCAAAAAACTTTCGCCAACCCAGTTGCCAGCCTCCAACATCACCGCCGGTAAATACGTGCCTTGCATATCTGGCCATGTGGGATAAAGCAAACCCGCCTTGGTACCAGACATCATGGCACCCAATATTACCTGAAAAAAAGCAACCCCAAAAATAATCCAAACTTTACGCCGAACACCCGCAACACCCCATGCTCTCGGGTGCGGTTGAAACGCAATAAATGTTGTCCAGAGCAAACAACTGAAAATAATCAACCCCATACTCAAGTGCAAGGTAAGGTTGTAAGCATTTACCCACGGACGCTCCCGCAAACCACTGGCAACCATCGCCCAACCAAAAAAACCTTCCAGACCAGCGAGCAATACAACTCCCAGCAACCAATTTTTTAGTGTTTTCGACAACATTCCACGCCAAAGAAACCAGACAAAAGGCACGATAAAGACAAAAAACATCAACCTTGCCCACAATCTATGAAAATATTCCCAGAAAAAAATAAATTTAAACTCTTCCAACGCCATCCCCTTGTTGATCTTATGATACTGAGGAGTTTCCTTGTATAAGTTAAAGGCATCCTCCCATGCGGCTTCGTTTAACGGGGGAATGGCCCCTGTAACAATTTCCCAACGCGTAATACTCAGACCGCTACCCGTCAGCCGCGTGACCCCTCCAATGATGATTTGCATAAAAATCATCACCAAACCCGTGATGAGCCAAACTTTAACGGCTTTTGAAATGGTGCTTTCCGTCGCCCAACGTATAAAACTGCTTGCCATAGAGAAAAATTACTGCCGGATTTTTTTCCTGTTCCGAATTGTTAAAACAAATGTAGTATGTTTTATTGCGAAGTTTTCAACGAGGTGACATTCCGTTATTAATTTTATATGAATTAAAAACTAAAAGCCTACGGCCATCATAAGCAGTGTTGATATGTGGAAAACCTCCTAACGTGCGTAGAAAATTACGCTTTCAAGAGAAGTTACCAGTTTTACCAACATGTTTTCCTCATTTTTACAATCGTCAAATCAAGGAATTGTGCGGTTATAAACACTCCGATTACAAAATGTGGAAAAAGTGGGTGTTTAACGTTTCCCCAATCGACTGTGTGTGAATTACCGTTTGTAAGTCTAAGGTTCTAAACAGAACTTTTGCCTTTTCGTTGATTTGGGTTTAACTTTTGCTCTGGCCTGTTGGTAGATGTTTGGAATGTTATGGGTTATACACACCGTTATCAC
>CAIZLM010000234.1 GCA_903933805.1 uncultured Bacteroidota bacterium
GCGAAAAGCCCATGCCACCTAGTGCCGAAAACTGTTTTCATAATAGTCAACCACACGCTCGTCTGTGATAACATCTTGAAAACGTATTTTTTGTCGCAGTACAATGCCCTCAAGTGTGCGACAACGGCTGAGGGCGACGTAGAGTTGTCCGTGCTCAAATGCACCACCGCCAAGATCAAGTAACAATCTGTCGAACGTTTTCCCCTGACTTTTGTGTATCGTAATGGCCCAAGCCAATTTAAGGGGATATTGGGTGAAAGAGCCAACAGACTCCGTTTCTAGGCTACCCGTTGCAGTACTTTTATATCGAATAATCTCCCATTCGACCTTAGTCACCTGAATTCTTCGTTTCTTTCCCGCATCATCCTCCGTTTCAACCACGATGTTGTCGCGATCGATGCTGTGAATTTTTCCAATGGTTCCATTGACAAACTGACGCTCCTCCAAGTCGTTTCGCACAAACATCACCTGAGCACCTTTCCTCAACCGCAGGCCAAAATCTGTGGGGTAAAGCGCTGGATCAAAAGTCCCTTGGACCTGTGCAATAAACTCAAACTCAGGTTCCAGTAGTTGTACTAATTCGCGGTGATTTATTTTTTCTGCTGTTGCATTGCGGGCTGAAAGGGTGATATACCCATCGGATGAGGTAAAGTCGGGCAGGTGGCGTTCATTTAAATCTTCGAGGTCGTCATAGTCTAGTTTGTTTACCCGCACTGCCTCCAACAGCCTTAAAAAATGACGCGATTCCTGGCGGTAAACCCGACTGAGTTCGACGGTTTCCAATTGAAAATCAGCTTCTTGAAAAACTTTAGCGGAGAAAAAATACGGTGATTCGTAGTAATCTGTAAAATATGCAGATTCTACTGGATCGCGGGTAACGACTGGAGGCAACTGGAATAGATCGCCAAAAAAGACTACCTGTACGCCGCCAAAAGGGCGATAGTCCTCTCTATTCACCCGGAGAAAAACATCAATCCCATCCATAATATCAGCCCGTACCATGGAAATTTCATCGATAATCAACACTTCCAAGGTCCGATAGAGCCGCAATTGATCTTTTCTGGAAACCCTCCTGCCAGCCTCTGACGGTGTAACAATGCGCGGCGGAAATCCAAAAAAAGAATGGATTGTCTGTCCTTGGACATTCAGTGCTGCCACACCTGTCGGCGCAAGTACCGCAACTTTTTTATGGGTTGTATTGCGAAACAACTGCAACAACGTACTCTTGCCTGTTCCGGCTTTTCCCGTTACAAACATACTTCGATCCGACTTCTCCAACACATCCAGCGCGTAGCGGAAGTCGTCATTTAACAGGAGTGCAATGGCTACTGACATGGTGCAAAGTTAATGGGAAAGTGCCATCGCAATCGGTAATTGTAACATAACTGATCAAGTGGTCGAGTCTGAGTCAAAAAAATGGGCCTTTTTGGGCCAGACCGCGTGCCACCTAACCAGTTGTCTTTATAACAAACAACGAGAGCCGCTCTTTGCAGAACGGCTCTCGTGCAGTAAGGGTAATTGACCAACTGTTGGATGAAAAACGGCTGGAACCCTATTAGCGAACGATCGTTACATCGCCTTTGTATTCAATAATTTCGCCATCGATAAATTCAACCAAGGCATACCAAACATATACGCCCAACTGGCCGTCATCACCCCGAACTTTACCGTTCCAGGCGTGAGAAGCATCTCCAGGCAGAATATTTTTCGCCTCGTGAATAGCATCACCCCAGCGATCAAAAATGAGCCACTTCTGTACGCGTGCTACATCCGAACCCATGAAGATTTTTACGGTAGAGTTATCTGGATCAGTACTGTCAGGATTGAAAACATTGGGCACAAAAATATTGCGTGGTTTATTCACCACCACCAACACTTCATCGCGTTGAACACAACCGTTGTTGTCAACAACAACAATGGTGTGGCGATAAGAGTCAAGCGGTAAGTAGGTAAATTCCGCACAGTAAATTTCAGGATCAATTGGTTCACAGTTGGGTGAATAGTTCCAAACAACCGATTTTAATGGCGTAGAATGGGATATTTCGACAGAAACCGTAGCCTCTTCACCCAATTCAACTTCAATATCATCGCCAAGTTGTACTTGTAACTGACCTGGTTCACCAATTGTAATGGTCGAGTCCAATTCACAACCATTGCCATCCAGCAACGACAGGGTGTAGTTGCCGGCATTCAACCCGGTGTACTGGTTGGTCGTTGAACCCGAACTGCTCACCAAAGTATAGTTGAATGGCGCAGTACCACCAACAACGCCATTGATCTGAATGGAACCATCTGTATCACCAAAACATACAATATCCCGAACCGAAAGATCGAAAGCTGTTGGAACAGCAGGATCGTTTATTACTGGAACAAGAATACTGTCAGCGCACCCATTCAAGGTATTCATAACCCGTAATTGGTAATCTCCTGCCTGATCTACCAACGGATTGAGCGTATTAGACCCCGAAATAATATTTCCATTGCTCGTTGTCCAATGATACAAGTAGTTATTGCCCACCGAAGTGCCGCCTGCATTGATGTTGACTTCTGTGGTTGTGCAATCCAACTGATCCGTTGGCGTTGCTGTAACATTTGGCGCAACATAATCCGTTACAACCACCACGTTGATAACTTGCGTGCAACCCGCTGGGGATGTCATGGTGAAGGAATAAGTTCCCGGTTGCGTTACAGTAGCAGAATTCGCGTTGACCGTTCCAATGCCTGGTCCTGACCATTTGACAGTGGTACCAACAGGCGTGAGCACTTGCCCAGATACCAAGGTTGATCCGCCGTTGAAACAGTTGAGGATAGCACCTTCAGCAAGACCATTGGGCACATTGTCGTCAATAGCCATCGTCGTACTGCTGGTGGCCGTACACCCATTGGGGGCTGTAACCGTCACGCGATAAACGCCTGGTAATACAACGGTGAAAGCAGCTGAACTTTCGTTGGACATCGAAATACCTGGACCCTCCCAATAAAATATGGAACCTGTCAGAGAGCTGTTGACGCTCAAATTACCATTCGGATCAGCACAAGTGATCAGATCGGTTGTCGTTGTCACGGTTGGAGGTGTATTGTTCAACAACACCACCACTTGATCAGTTGCCTGACAACCAGTCAGTGAATTCAATGCAGTCACCGTGTAGGTACCTGAAACAGACACCGTTGGTGTGGGACTATTGATATTGCCGGCATTGATACCGGGACCAGCCCAGGTAAATCCAAGGGTTCCACCGGGTGTGGTAGATCCAGTTGCATCAAGGTCAACGGTCAATACCGCGCAAGTAATGGTCTGATCGGGGCCGGCACTTGGTATTGGCAGGTTCTGATCCAAGGACACAATAGTAACATCGCTTGCCGTGCAGCCATTTGCCGTGTTTGTAACAACCAACTTATAGGTACCTGCTACCAACACTGTGGGCGAAAGTACTGTAGGAGACGTAATGCCTGGGCCAGACCACAAGTACGTAAATCCAGAACCCGTGCTAGAGCCAGCAGAGTTGAGAACAACCCCAGAATTGCTGTTGGCACAAGTGATGGTTAGGTCATTTCCTGCGGAAGCCGTCGGCGTGAGTACGTCCTCGCCCACAATGGCAAAGTCTGTACTTTCACAACCATTGAGCAAATTGGTAACTGTTAGGTTGTAAGAACCTGGCGCATTCACCGTCGGCATGACGCTGGTTGTCTGTCCAGGCAAGACGCCGGGACCATTCCAAAGAAACGATGTATTGGTACCTGATTGAGAGCCACTGGCATCCAATTGTACCGACGTGACGCTACAGGTAAGGGTTTGATCCGGACCGGCCGACACAACGGGCTTTTGTTTGTCCATATCGACATATACAAAATCAGTGGCCGTACAGTGGTTCTGGATGTTGGTTACGGTTACAATGTAGGTACCTGAATCAGAAACCATAGGACTCTGAAGGCTAAAGTTATTGGTGTTGATATCGGGACCCTGCCACACGTATGAAAACCCTGCGCCACTGCTGCTACCGGCTCCATTGATGGTCTGTGTCGTATTCGTACAGGTGATCAAGCGATCTGCTCCTGCATTGGCGGTTGGAATGGCAACATCTTGGGTCACCACCACTACATCGGTAGCATCACAACCATTGTTGTTGTCCGTCACCACCAAGGTGTATGTCCCAGGCTGGGTTACCGCAGGTTTTTTCTGCGTTTCAGTACCCGGAACGATGCCTACGCCCGTCCACAGGTAGCCAACGGTAGGGCTCGTAGTAGAAAGTCCACCATCCAAAACAACTGAAAGGGTCTGGCAGTCAAGGTGACGGTCAATACCTGCTGAAGCATTGGGCACCGTGATGTTTTGAGCTACTACAACTGTATCTTTGGAAATACAACTGTTGGCGACGTCGGTGATCGCAATAATATACGTACCGGGAACCATAACAGACGGCGTTGCAAAAGATTCGTTGTTGGCATTAATGCCAGGACCTGTCCATAAAATATTGAATCCAACACCGCTGGAAGAAGCACTGCCATTGAGCACCTCGCTTGTTTGCGAACAAGTAAGTAAACCGTCCACACCGGCAGAAGCTGTGGGATAAACAGCATTGGTATTGACAACCATGTTATCAGACATGGTACAACCATTGATGGTATTCGTTACGACAATCGTATAGGTGCCGGGCTGATCAACAGTTGGTATTGCTTGTGTCGCTATTACTGGCGTAATACCAGGGCCAGTCCATTCGTATGTAAAGTCAACGCCGGAGGAGGACGCTCCACCAATGGGCGTAGAGAGTGTTACACAGTCGATGATGTTGTCCACACCGGCATTTGCTGTTGGCGCAGACAAGTCGGCAACAACCATCACCTGATCTACAGCAGTACAGGTATTGTTGTTGTTGGTTACGGTCAATTCGTATAAACCTGGTTGGTTGTTGACCACCGGATTCTGAAGATTTTCATCTCCTGAAACGATGCCGGGTCCTGCCCATGAATAGGCATAAATTGATCCGAAACTGGATGCATTGCCATCGAGCGTATCAACGGCATTGTTGTAGCAATTGAGGATCAAATCAGAGCCTGCATTGGCTGTAGGTGCTTGAATATCCAAGATAACAACAACAATGTCTGTATTGATACAATTGTTGGCTGTGTTGGTAACAGTCAGGTTGTATGTTCCTGGCACCGCAATACCGGAAGGACTTTGTGCTGAAACATTGGTGCCAGAAATGCCCGGGCCAGACCAATTGTAGAAGATATCAGCACCGGACGACGATCCTGATCCGTTAAAACTAACCGTATTGACGGAACAGTTCAGCACATGGTCATCACCGCCATTGGCAACTGGAACACTGGCATCTTGGTTAACGATAGCCGAGTCAGTACTGGTACAGCCATTCACAGGATTCGTCACCTGCAGGGTATATAAACCCGACTGTGTTACGATTGGTGATTGTTGACTTTCATTGTTTGCCCCAATACCAGGACCTGTCCACAGGTAAGCCACACCACTTGGCGTTCCGTTACCACTCAGCATGACGCCATTTTGGCTTGTACAGGTAAGCAATTGATCGCTACCCGCTTCGGCGGAAGGTTGTGCAATATTGATATCCACCAACACAGCATCCGTAGAGGTGCAGCCATTGGTTGTATTGGTTATAAGCAAGGTATAGGAACCTTGCGCATCCACTTCCGGGTTGTACTGATTTTGGTTGGTTGAATTGATTCCGGGTCCAGTCCAGAGTGGCGTGAACATTTGTCCACTGCTAGAACCTGCGCCAATCAACATAACGCTGGGCTGTCCACACGTTATCGTGGAGTCAGCGCCGGCAGAAGCCACCGGAAGTACTTGATTGGAGGCAACAACCACGGAATCTGATTTAACACAACCGTTTAATTGGTTGGTGATTGTCAAAACATAAGTGCCTGCCTCATTGACAACTGGTGTAATGTTAGTGGAGGTAAAACCATTTGGACCAACCCAAGCAACACCCATGGGCGCCAAGCCCACATCACCAGAGCCTTGTAGGGTCTGGCTGGTCGCCAAGCAAGTAAGGGTCAGATCTGGTCCTGCAGAAAGTGTCGGGATATTGGTGTTCAAATTTACGACAGCAGATGCTGTGTTGGTACACCCATTGACCTGATTGGTTACCGTGAGCATATACGTGCCTTCAAGAGTCACACTGGGGTTCTCCACGCTCTGGTTGGCCGGAGTAATACCGGGGCCTTCCCAATTCCAAATCGGATTGCCTACGTTGGTCGCGCCGTCTAGGACAACCGTATTTTGTGCGCACGTAATGTCACCCCCCAATGCCGTGGCAAAAGGCGGCGTATTATCTGCGATGACCGAAACACTGGCGGAGGATGTACAACTATTGGTGGGGTTAGAGACCGTCAGAATATAAACACCCTGCTGATTGACCACCGGATTTTGAAGATTTTGATTGGCAGGGGTAATACCTGGGCCTGTCCAAAGATAATTGACCCCGTTGGTGAGCGAGCTACCTTGAAGGGTAGCGGTGGTACTAACACAGTTGATGTTGGAACCCGTAGCAGTTGCTCCGGGAGGTGTCGTATTTCCAGTTACCACCACTTCTGCCGTGTCTCTACACACGGTTCCACCGCCAGTAGAAGACACTACCAAGTGATAGGTGCCTGTCATGGTTACATTTTGGTTGGGAATACCACCCAAAATATTCCAGTTGGCATTTGTCCACTGGAAAGATGAACCTGGTAGGTAATTTATAGCGCTCAAGGTGAGTCCTCCCTGCGTAGAGCAGGTAATGGGTAAATTACCCCCTATTTCAGCGACAGGATTCAGGAATGACAAGGCAAAATTAACCAGACTATCACATCCCTGATAAGACTGTAACACAACCGATTGTGGGCCTGGGTCACAGTATGAGTCACCTGCAAACATAAAGCAGTTGCCGGCACAAATATACTGGGTGGGCAACGATGTAATCAGCGGTGGTTTGATGATAATTACCTGTTTTACAACACTGTCACAACCCAGGTATGAATCATACGGTGTTGAACTCAAGGTAAAAGTACCGGGTGCCGAAATCGTTTGATATGGTTCTTCATCCCAAGTGAAAGGAAGCTCATTGTTACAAATAACTATTGGCGGCTTAATGGTAGGAGGAATGGGCTGATTCACCACCGTCAAGCATTGCGCTGGAGAAAGTGGGTTACAAGAGTTGCCCGTTTGAACACAAACTTGTCCGCCAGCGTTGCCAAAAGTAATAGTTACCTGGGCACCCTCCGGAGCATTGATGTTCACATTGTTGTTCAAGCCGTTGATCATAGAACCTGCCGGAGCGGTCCAGTGATAATAACCGGCACCGAAAGCGTCTGGAACCGTATATACCGCTGTAGCCCCCGGGCAAACCATAGTAGGTCCCTGCGGTTGGGTGGCAGGATCCGGTGGTGGCGGTGTAATACTGCCATCCGTAACGACAATTTCGAAGTCACAAATATCGGCTGAATAACCGTCGATCATGAGCCAATATGTTTCTCCAGGGGTAAAGTCTGAATAATTGAGGGTGAAAGTTTCATTGCCGCATCCTCCACAACCTGGGTTACAGACAATGGCATCAGGATCACTGCAATCATCAAAAAAAGCGGACTGCAAACCATCACCGTTTTGGCAATTGGAAGTTACAATGTCAATGGTGATAGAAGTAGTTCCTGCGATGAAGCCGAACCACTGGTCATTGTGAATAGCGATTTGGCCGCAAACAGTACTGCCACCCGATGGCGATCCATTGTTAACGCCCATGTAGCCGTTAAAGTCGCAATAAACACAAGAAGAATTACAGGATTCGCCTCCCGGAGGAGGGGGGATCCCACAGGCTTGCCCTTCTTGTGCGCTGGATTCCAACCAAGAAAAAAGGGTCAGAAGCAATAGTAAGAGTAGATTTTTGTTCATGAAACTACAATTTGTGAGTTAACTCCAGTAAATTCAACAATAATTAAGAAGAAAATTCCACCACAGAACCTCCGTATAACATGATACGGTAACTGTCCCAAACGCTTCTTTGGTTACAAATTATTTGGGAAAGCAACTGTGGGGCCAAAGATTAAAACGTAGATAACCTTGTTTTTGAAGGCGTGAAGGTAAAAATTTGTACAAGTTAATATCGCTTTTTTTTGCAACCTCAAGCAATCTCCTTGCATTGACCATGGTGTCTACTGCATCATCCGACATCCGCACCACGCTGAAGGGCCGAATAGATCTTCTGGCGGACAGCAGAAACAACACCTGAAATTGAAACAAAGTTGAGTGGAAATTCCAACACTACGTGCAAAAGACTCAAAAAAAGCAACGCCAACAATCCAATCCTGTAATCAAAGCTATACAGGGCTATCGATGCCAGCCAAATGACCAAAGCTCCAACCAATTTTTTTTTCGAAACACGATGCCAACGAATCACAGAAGTTTTTGAAAACCAGTTTAGGTAGTGATAGGTGTAAGAAAAAGCCAAAAAAATACCCAGTCTGATCCCCAATTCACTGTTGACTAAAAAGTTTGAACCCCTCCCAACACGCCCCAACACAATGCCCAATTGGTACAAGACATTGTTGAAACCGCTCTGAACAAACGTCTCTGAAACCACACTTGAGCCAGCCAAAAAGTACCTGCTGGCATCAATTGGGAAAAAGACAATGACAAAATGTGCCAATATATAGGTAATCACCGCCATAAATCCCTGCCGACTATCAGTCTTTATCGCCCCGTATAACATAAAAATACCCGTAAATACACCTACATGTACAATGGTGGGGAGCATGCTTCCAACCAGTATGGTGTAGGTATTGTTCGTTCTGAAAATTGTTGCGACGGCAATGCCAATGAACAAAACCAGGATCCTAAATTTCCAATCCCCAAATGCCGCCAATGAAACGGCCACAACAAAAGATAAAAATGCAAGGTGAACAACGTTGGCGCTGAGCATTTCAAAAAAAACTTTCGCAGAAGACTGCTGCACAAAGCTGTAGAAAAATCCCAAGGTTGGGTTTTGCATGCCTTCCGCAAAAAAAGAAGCAAGGCATATCAACAAGACAAAACCACCCAACAACCATGGTGTAGCCGATGACTTGCTAAAATAATTGCGCTCTTCAAGCCAATTTATCTCCGTCAAATAATGCAATGGACCTAAAATGGCGTAAGAAAACAGGAATACTCCAAAGGGCTGCCAAAAGGCAGCCATGAGCGATGCCATAATGAGGAAAATATTCAACAAATCAATTTTACGCGATTCCATGGTGTTGATGTAGCTTTATGGTGTGCTTAACTGGCGTACAATTCAAAGGTTACAAAGACTGTCCGGTGGAAGTTGTTTGGTTGGATATATCGAGACCTCGGCATCCCACGTCCAAAGCCCTTGCGCATATTCGCTTGTCATCAAAGTTATATTATCCAGGTGACATTGCTGCTGTATCCGTGGAAACTTATAGCGGTCCCAGAGAGACTTTTCATCCAATGCTACGCCCGTTGCTATACTCTCTCTGAGTGCGTAAATATAGGATAGACTCTCCGTTCGCCGGTGCAGCCACTCATTGATGGTGAGTGCCGGATCTCCGTGGCCCGGAACCAGTCGCGTAAACCAGTTTCGGTCGTGGATACTCGGAAGTTTTTCCAACGTATCTTCATACGCCATACTGCTGTCATAAATGAGGGGGAATTCTACATTACTCAAGTAATCTCCGGCAATACAAAGTCCAATTTGCCACACCACCACCATCATACTGTCTTTGGTGTGGCCAGGGGTAAGATAAAAAGTCATCTTTGTTTGTCCGATACGGTACTGAACGCCATCCTTATAAACAACAAAATCTGACTTCGGATATTCGATGGGATATGGTCTGTTGATGTAATATTGCTCATCAAAAAGCAATACCTGCTCCACGCAAGCCTGCTTCTCGGGGTTTTCATCCATCATTTTTGACATAAACACTTTGTCTGGATGGAAGGCCCGATAGCCAATGATGTGGTCGTAATCAGAATGGGTAAATATCAAAAACAACTCCCTATTACCGCGGATACCGTCAACATAGTGCTTGATGGTCAACACTTCATCGGGTAGCCAAGCAGGATCTACGACCAATACCACATCCTCCGTCAACACGACCGTGGAGTTTGTTTGAAAGAGCGCGCTTTGAAAAATCGTCACATTTTGGTCTTTGTAAATGATATTCTTCATGTCTTGATTTCCTGTTTGGACATTCAAAGCCGGGCATTTGTTACCTTTGCAAAAAAATGCCTCACGGCAAATGTACAAACCTGCATCAAACATCGTTCAGGCAATTATTTCCTCCCAATACCTTTTCTCCGACAATGAGTAATATCGTAGCAATACTAGGCCGGCCAAACGTCGGAAAATCAACACTTTACAACCGCCTCGTGGGTTCTCGCGATGCCATTACTGACGATTTTTCCGGGGTAACCCGAGATCGAAAATATGGTTTTTGCGAATGGAACGGCAAACGTTTCGGCGTGGTGGACACTGGAGGCTTTGTTCAAAACTCCGATGATGTTTTTGAAGCAGCCATCCGTGATCAGGTAAAAGCAGCCGTCGAAGAAGCCTCCGTGCTTATTTTTATGGTAGATGCCCAAACAGGAATCACAGACCTGGATGACAACATCGCAAAGTGGCTTCGCCGCAGTAAAAAACCAGTTTTTCTGGTTGTGAATAAAGTGGACAACCATAAAAACCTCTTGGATGCCAATGAATTCTGGGGATTGGGCTTTGAAAACACCTTTTTCATTGCTTCTATCAGTGGAAGTGGCACGGGCGACTTGTTAGACGCCGTCACCGAACTGATTGAAACCGAACCTGAATTGGAAACCGAACTCCCGAAATTCGCCATTATCGGACGCCCGAATGTCGGAAAGTCGTCGCTCACCAATGCGTTGTTGGGAGAAGACCGACATATTGTTACTTCCGTGGCAGGTACCACCCGGGATCCCATTCACAGCACTTACAATAAATTCGGAAAAGAATTTGTCTTGATCGATACTGCCGGTATTCGCCGCAAAACAAAGGTGGAAGAAGACCTCGAGTTTTACGCGGTAATGCGTGCCATCAAGTCCATTGAAGAGGCTGATGTGTGCCTGATGGTACTCGATGCCATGCAGGGCATCGAATCCCAGGATCTCAATATTTTGAGGCTTGCACAAAAAAGACACAAAGGATTGGTTATTCTGGTGAACAAATGGGATTTGGTAGAAAACAAAGAGACCAACACCATTCGCGACTATGAAGCTGCCATTAAACGCCGTTTGGCGCCAAACGATGATGTTCCTGTCGTGTTTATTTCAGTGTTGGAAAAACAGCGTATTTTTCAGGCCGTTGAAGCAGCGATGGAGGTTTATGCCAACCGAACGCGGCGCGTCAAAACCTCAGAAATCAATGAATTGATGTTGGGCATCATTGAGGCCACACCCCCACCCTCCATTTCTGGACGATTCCCCAAATTCAAATATGTAACCCAACTGCCCACACACTTTCCGTCTTTTGCTTTTTTTGTCAACAACCCCAATTATGTGCGGGAATCTTACGTGCAATTCTTGGAAAATCAAATCAGAAAGCATTACAACTTCAAGGGAGCGCCAATAGAAATTTACATCCGTTCAAAAGATTAACAAAGGCGTGCCTGCCTGCACGAAGTTATGAAATACACATTGAGTCTCATTTGTCTGTTTACCGTACTCGGTTGCAAGGATAATCCAGAACAAATTCCGGCCTATCTCTACCTAAAACCTTTCACAGTAGATGCGCAAGGCGATGCCTCTTGGCACAAACTTACAGAAGGATGGCTGTATGTGAATGGTGAGTATTTGGGCGCTTACACCCTGCCAGCAACCGTTCCTGTGCTGGCAGAAGGCGAAAGTGATGTGTTGCTTTTTCCGGGCGTCAAAGAAAATGGCATACTTGCTACACCCAATATTTACCCGTTGCTAACCCGATGGGAATCAAAAACAGTCAATCTTCGTGGTGGGCAAACAACTGAAATACAACCCTCCACGACCTACGATCCCTCCATCAAATTTGCTTTGGGCATTGGCCGCGGCGACTTTGATGGAGGCTCGAGCGTCGTGTTGGAAAATCGAGACAGCGACCCAATAACCACTTTTTCCATCACCGACAATGGCGCATTCGCAGGAAAATGCCTGCTGATGGAAGTCGATACGGCGCACCCCCTGATTGAAATTGCCACGGAAAAAGTGCAAAACCTACCCATCACAGGTTCCCCAGAAGTATGGCTGGAGTTGCATTACAAAACCGATATCCCCTTCTATTTGTATCTGCTTCATTCCAGTAATGGTGGATCGGAATCATCCCAACCAGTTTTTCAGTTTAATACTGCTGAAAACTGGAACAAAATATACATCAACGTCACCCAAGCACTCACCACGACACAGGCAGACACCTATCGTTTGTATTTTAGAACACCATTGCCCAGAGATATCACCGGAAATTTCAGTCAGCTTCATGGAACGGTACGCCTCGACAATATTCGACTGGTGCACCTTTGATCCAGCAATGTAACTGGGTAGCGTGGTCGCGTCTGAGA
>CAIZLM010000235.1 GCA_903933805.1 uncultured Bacteroidota bacterium
AGGGCCGGATCAGCACCTCTGAAGCCATAAATACTTTGTTTGGGGTCGCCAACCCAAATGGAATGTTGGGCCAACTGGCTGAGTTGCAAAAAAATATCCAGTTGAATAGGAGACGTATCCTGGAATTCATCCACGAGCAACAGGCCAATTTCACCACGCAACGTATCCCGCACCGATTCGTTGCGCAGCAATCGACTGACATACGTTTCCATGTCGGTATAGTCAATAAGCCCGCGTTTTTTTTTGTATTGTTCAAACTCTCCGAGGGCATCGGAAGCGACATCAAACACAAAATCCATGTATTCCTTCACATCGGCGTGGAATTGCAGGTGTTCATCGTGTCGGCGTGCCAAGCTGTGGAGGTCTTCTATCAAGTGTCGGCTTTTGGCGGCAACATTTGTCTTGGCAATTTTCATCCATTCATACCAGTAGAGTTCTCCGCGAAATTTCAGTTGGGTTTGGAGGCCTTTGAGGGTCTCCATGGCGGCTTTGGTGACTTTGGTGTCATCTGCGGCGTGGGCTTGAAGGGCCGCTACGGTTTGGTCTATGGCGGTTACGAGGCGGCTGTTCCAAACCACCGGGCTGGTTGTTTGCGTTGGCGTAAGGAGCGTTGAATAGGACTCCCATGAGCGTATTCTACTGGTTTCCAGCACCTCTTTTGAAAAATTATTGGCCCTGGCCACCTCCGTCAACTGACGGATATCACTGCGCCAATCGAAGCTGTTGTCGTAGGTTTTTTTGGTAAATGCGAGTCGGTCGGCGAGCTGATTGACCCGCTCTATGCGCTCCACGGTAAGCACTTGCGACAGAGATTCATTGAACAGGCGCTGCTCATCACCATCGGCAATAATTTCTACCAACGGCGACACCCCCGCCTCAAACGCAAATCGTTGCAATAGCCGTGTTCCGATGCTGTGTACCGTTCCAATGAGCGCCTCCCCCAATTCATTGGCAGCTTCGGTCATGCCCTTTTCCAGCAATTTCAGGCGGACCCGCTCCTGTAGTTCAGCAGCGGCTTTTTTGGTAAACGTGGTAGCCAGAATCCCGGCAGGCGACATACCATCCTGCAGCAACGCAACCATTCGCTCTGTGAGTGTGAACGTTTTACCGGAACCGGCACCGGCAGAGATGATTTCGATGTTCATGGAGCAGCAGGGTTAGATAAAAGGCAAAAATAGGGCAATAAAGGCGAGTATTGTACCACAACAAAAGCGCCACAGCGATCTTCAATCACCATGGCGCTTTCTTCCGTAAGAGATGGATTCTTATATTTTGAGTAACTGGTTAGTGTGGCGCGCTGTGTGGCAAAAAATGGTCACTTTTTTTGCCTCAGACGCGACCAATTACTTTATTTTTCCAAGGCACTGTGATAGCGGCGGCCCACTTCTTCCCAGTTTACCACATTCCACCAAGCGGACACGTAGTCTGGACGACGGTTTTGGTAGTGCAGGTAGTAGGCATGTTCCCAAACGTCAAGTCCTAGAATAGGTTGTCCTTTTTTCTCTGCTAGGTCCATGAGCGGATTGTCCTGATTTGGGGTTGAGCAGATGAAAAGATTGTGTTCAGCATCTACACAAAGCCACGCCCATCCGGAGCCGAAACGGGTAGCAGCAGCCTGTGCAAGCTGTTTTTTCATGTCCTCAAAAGAGCCGAATTGCTCGTTTATTTTGGATGCCAGTTCGCCACTGGG